>JAAZBW010000154.1 GCA_012513625.1 Actinomycetales bacterium
CCACCACCGCCTCGCCGTAGTTACGGAAGTCGGACAGGGCGAGGTGGGTGAGGTGCATTCAGTGGACCGCCTGGTCTCGGGTGGCGCGGAAACCCGTGCCGCGAACCGGAACCAGCCCTACTCGAGCGATTTCACGGCGTGGCCACCGAACTGCTGGCGCAGCGCGGCGATTGCCCGCATGGCCGGGGAGTTGTCCTGGCGGGACTCGAAGCGGGCAAACAGAGAGGCCGCGATGGTGGGGAGCGGAACCGCATTGCGGATGCCCTCCTCCACGGTCCAGCGACCCTCACCGGAATCGTCCACGTAGCCGTCGAGCTGCGAAAGATCATCGTCCTCATCGAGCGCCCGCACGAGGAGTTCGAGCAGCCAGGAGCGCACAACCGTGCCGCGCTGCCACGCCTTGAACACAGCCGGCACATCCGGAATCAGGTCATCCTGGGAGGCGAGGAGTTCGTATCCCTCGGCGAAGCCCTGCATCATGGCGTACTCGATGCCGTTGTGGACCATCTTGGCGTAGTGGCCGGCTCCCACGGAGCCTGCGTGCACGAACCCCTCATCGCGGGGTCCGTCCGGGCGGAGTGCATGGAACACCGGCATCAGTGCGGCGATATTCTCCTCGGACCCGCCAGCCATCATGCCGTAGCCGCTCTCCCGGCCCCAGACTCCGCCCGAGACCCCCACGTCCACGTAGCCGATCCCCTTCGCGGCGAGCACCGCGGCGTTGGGGGCGTCGTCCGAGAAACGGGAGTTCCCGCCGTCGATGACGATGTCCCCCTCCTCGAGGACATCCCCGAGCTGGTGGACCGTGGCGCGCGTGATCTCACCGGCCGGCACCATCACCCACACGGCACGTGGTGCGGGAAGTGCCTCCACCAGCGCCTCGAGGGAGGGAACATCCGAGATCTCCGGGTCGCGGTCGTAGCCGACCACGGTGTGTCCGGCGGCGCGCAGGCGCTCCGCCATGTTTCCGCCCATTCGGCCGAGGCCGACCATTCCGAGATGCATTGCCCTTCCTTACTCCTGGTGACGGGTGATCCTGCAGGCAGGTGTGGAGCCGTGTTTGCCGCCGATAGCGGCCGCCCGGCCGCTTAGGAAACGAACCGGTTTGGCATGAGGAGGTACAGGAACTCCTCCTGGTCCTCCGCGTTCTCGCTCTTCAGGCCGGACATGAGGACCGGTTTGGCGGGATGGGTGAAGCCGAGCCTCACCCACTCGGTCCCCATGGCGTTCAGCCCATCCAGGAACAGGTTCGGGTTGAAGGCGGTGGTGATCTCCTCACCGGTGAGGGTGCACTCGATGGCCTCGGAGGCCTGGGCGTCGTCCCCCTGTCCGGCTTCGAGGGTGACCATTCCATCCGTGAACGCCAGCCGGATTGGGGTGTTCCGCTCGGCCACCAGCGAGACGCGCCGCGCCGCCTCCACCAGTTCCGCTGTCTTCGCGACGGCGTAGGTGGGGGTTTCGTCCGGAAAAAGCCGCTTGACCGGGGGGTACGCCCCCTCGATGAGCTGGGAGGTGGTGGCCCTGCCGCCGGCATCGAAGCCGATGATCTGCACTCCCCCCTCGGCCTCGAGCGCGATCTCCACCTTCTCGCCCGCAGTCATGGACTTGGCCACATCGATCAGGGTGCGTGCCCGCACGAGCGCCACCTCGGAGGCACCCGGACGCTGCGGGGTCCAGGAAACCTCCTTCATGGAGAGGCGGTAGCGGTCCGTGGCCATGAGGGTCATACGGTCTCCCTCAATCTCGATCCTCACGCCGGTGAGGAGCGGCAACGTCTCATCCCGCGAGGCGGCGGTGGTCACCTGCATGACGGCGTCCTGGAAAACGTGCGAGTCCACGGATCCGGCAAGCTCAGGGAGATCGGGCAGCTGAGGGTAGTCCTCCACCGGCATGGTGTGGAGCGTGAACCGGGAGGCGCCACAGATGACGGTGATCCGGGTTCCCTCGAGCTCGACGTCCACCGGCTTGGGCGGCAGTGCCTTCGCGATGTCCGCAAGCATGCGGCCCTGGACCACTGCTGTTCCGGCGGCCGAGACGGTGGCGGGGACCTCGCACCTGGCGGACACGTCATAGTCGAACGAGGAGAGAGTCAGGGTGCCGTCCTCTCCTGCCTCGAGCAGGACTCCGGCCAGAACGGGAACAGCCGGACGGGTGGGGAGGGAGCGGGCCGTCCAGGCAACGGCCTCAGCCAGGACATCCCTGTCAACTCGAAACTTCACGTGTTCTCTTCTCGTTCATCTTGGGGACGGGCACACCCCACCTTTTGCCACAGTGTCACAGAAGACACGCCGGAGTCACACTGGAGCGGCGCGGGAGGTGCAATTCGCTGGTACCAGAATGTCACGAATCAGGGCCGGGCGTGAGGCGCTCAGGGAGGTTGGGGAGTGGTTGTGGGCGGAGATCAGGAACGTGATCGCGTGGGACAGATCCGGGATCGATCGCGGGGGATCGCGCTGGGGGCACCCTCCTCCGCCCGTCTTCCCCCACATGCCCCGGCCTCTCGCACTCTTCCAATGTTGGTGGAGTGATTTTCCTAGATAGATATAGGTCGTCGTAGTCATAGCGTCTGTGGAGACTGTGGAGAAGCCGAATCTGCCGCTGAATCCTCGGGTTGGCACATGTGGATGACCTGTGGGTGGCCACCGGGGAGAGAGCCGCCCAACTGGGGGCAACCACCTGGTGCCCGGTCTGGCCGGGGAGTTGTGGTGTGACCAGTCCCCAGAGTTCCGGCCTCCGCCCACATGGTTTCCACAGGCGTTGTGGAGGATGACATTTTCGGGCGTTTGGCCTCGGTCAGGGCTTGGCGTTCCTGGCGTTGTGCTTGATGCGGCTCGTCAGCTCGGTCACTTGGTTGTAGATGGCCCGCTTCTCACTCATCTGTTCGGCGATCTTCCGGTACGCGTACATCACCGTGGTGTGGTCGCGGCCGCCAAAGGTCTGACCGATCTTCGGCAACGAGAGCTCTGTCAGTTCGCGGCACAGATACATGGCGATCTGCCGAGCGGAGGCAACCACGCGGGAGCGGTCCGGGGAGCAGAGGACCTCCACGGAGATGTTGAAGTACTCCGAGGTCTCCTTGATGATCAGCGCGGGCGTGATCTCCTGGAGGTCCGCATCCGTGACGAGGTCCCGGAGCACCAGCTCAGCGAGCGAGAGCTCCACCGGCTGCCGGTTGAGGTTCGCGAACGCGGTCACCCGGATCAGCGCCCCCTCGAGCTCCCGGATGTTGGTGGAAATCCGGGAGGCGATGAAGGAGAGCACCTCGTCCGTGGCCTGGAGGTGCTCCGCCTGCGCCTTCTTCCGGAGGATTGCGATGCGGGTCTCGAGGTCCGGCGGCTGCACGTCCGTGAGCAGGCCCCACTCGAACCGCGAGATCAGGCGCTCCTCGAAGCCCTGCAGCTTCTTGGGAGGCATGTCCGAGGTGATGACCACCTGCTTCTGATCGTTGTGCAGGGAGTTGAAGGTGTGGAAGAACTCCTCCACCGTCTGCTCCTTGCCGCCCAGGAACTGGATGTCATCCACCAACAGGACGTCCACGTTGCGGTACCGGCGCTGGAACCGCTCCGCCTTGTCATCGCGGATCGAGTTGATGAAATCGTTGGTGAACTCCTCGGAGTTCACGTACCGCACGCGCATGTCTGGCATGAGGTTGCGGGCGTAGTGGCCGATCGCGTGGAGGAGGTGGGTTTTCCCGAGCCCGGAGCCGCCGTAGATGAACAGCGGGTTGTAGGCACGGGCCGGCGCCTCTGCCACGGCGCGGGCGGCGGCGTTCGCAAAGCGGTTCGAGGCCCCGATCACGAAGGTTTCGAACGTGTACTTCGGATTCAGCCGCGCCGGATCCGCCTCGAGGGGTGTGGGCCTGTGGGGCCGCAGCGGACGTGCGTTGGGTCCCGCTGGATGAGGGGTCACAGTGCCGCCGGATCCGTTCGAGTGCGGCGGGATGGCGTGAGGACCGCCACGTCCGGCGAAACCGTCATCATCGAGGCCATCGTCGGATGCCCCTGTGTCACCAAACCCGGCGATGCCCGGGCCCGAGGTGGAGCCATCCCTGCCGGCGCCGATGCCGTGGGGGGGAAAGCCATCTTGGGCCTGCGGAAACTGTTGGGAGGGTCCGGCACCGTCACCGGAGGGAGAAGGAATCTCCATGTCCGCGTCCTCGAGCGAGGGATCCACGGTCACGGCGAAACGCTGCACCTCCTGCCCCGGCCACGCGGCGAGGGTCTCCAGGAAGGCCCCGCGCATCCGGGTCTCCATCCGGTCCTTCACCATGGTGGAGGGAACTGCGATCAGCAGCGTCTCGTCGATGATTCCCAGCGGCTTGGCGAGCTTTGCGAACGCCAGGTCCATCTGGCTGAGGTCTCCGCGTGCGAACAGTGAGGCAATGACTTCCGCCCACAGTTCAGGCAGCGATTTGGTATCGGCCACGCGTTGTATCCTCCCAGTGACGCGAAACTCCGCACAGCTTTATCCACAGGTTGTGGATAGAAAGTGCCTTCCATACTAGCTCCCGGAGCGCGCCCGTTTGGAAGGTTGCCCCAGCCTAGTCAACACACCACGCCGACGTCCCCCAGTGTGAGTTGCATCTCACAGGCGGCGGACGAGAAGCCTCGTTACCACGCACGTTACCCTGTGAAGGTACCGGGGGCGCCGCCGTCGTCCAGCACGGAACGTGACCTGGAAACGGTGGGTGAGCGGCGTCGTCGGGATGAGTTGGAACGCAGGGTGACCGACTACACGCACCCTCCGGTTGACCGGGGGGAGCGCGTTCTCGTACCGTTATCAGGCCGCGACAACGGTCACTTCGCGCATGCGTGGGGGCCCTGAACCTGGCGTAGCGGCCCCATTGAGAAACGTTTGGAGAGAGTTATGAGCAAGCGGACCTTTCAGCCGAACAACCGGCGTCGCTCGCGGGTCCACGGCTTCCGTCTGCGGATGCGCACCCGTGCGGGCCGCGCAATCGTCAACGCTCGCCGTACCAAGGGCCGCAAGACGCTGACTGCCTGATGCTTTCCCCGCGCAACCGCATGCGCAGCTCGGCCGATTTCACCGAGACAGTGCGCGGCGGGGCGCGTGGAGGAGGGGGCACCCTCATGGTGCACCTGAACGTGGGCCTCACCGGGGAATCGCCCCTGGTGGGGTTCGTAGTTTCCAAGGCGGTCGGCAACTCCGTCGTTCGCCACAGGGTGCAGCGGCAGCTGCGCCACCTGATGCGGGAGAGGGTGAATCACGTGCCGGCCGGAGCCCGAGTGGTGGTGCGAGCGCTCCCCTCCGCCGCGGGCACGCCCTCCGAACGGCTTGGACGTGATCTGGACACGGCCCTGAGCGTGGCTACGCGGAAGGTACGGCGATGACCCTCCCCGTTCACGGCTCCATCCGGGGAGCCCGGCGATGATGAATCCGCTGCAGTGGGTCGGGATCAAGCTCGTGAGGTTCTACCAGCTCGCGATCTCCCCGTGGCTCGGCCCCTCCTGCAAGTACTACCCCTCGTGCTCTGCCTACGCGATCGAGGCGGTCCGGGTGCAGGGATTCTTCCGCGGCTCCGCGCTCGCCACCTGGCGGATCCTGCGCTGCAATCCATGGTCCGCCGGCGGTGTTGACTTCCCGCCCGGCTCCACCCTCGAGGTTCCCATTCCTCCGGACGACGACGACGCGTTCGTCGCGCCCGATTCCTCACCTTCCGAGGACGCTGCTGGTCCGTCAGACCGGCCCCACCGCCACCCACACACGTCTACTCGAGAGCAGAGACACTGATGGATTTCATGAGCATCATCGAGGTGCCGATCGCCTGGATCCTGGTGACGATCCACGGCCTTTTGGTGCCGATCTTCGGAGATGGCCCGGGCCCCGCATGGCCGCTTGCCATCGTGGGCCTCACGATCGTGATCCGGCTCCTCATCATGCCGCTGTTCTTCCGGCAGATTAAGGCCTCGCGGGGTATGCAACTGATGCAGCCGGACCTCCAGGCGCTGCAGAAGAAGTACAAGGGGAAAAAGGATCCTGTGAGCCGCCAGGCGCAGCAGCAGGAAATGTCGGCGCTCTACAAGAAGCACAACGCCAACCCCATGTCCTCATGCCTGCCGCTCCTCGCGCAGATGCCGATCTTCATCGGGCTGTTCAACGTGCTGCGGTCCCACTCACAGATTGCGGAGGGCACCTACACGAAGGGAGGCGAGGTGGTGGCGGGCATCGGACCCCTCACCGCCGAGCTTGCCGCGGCCGCGGAGCAGTCCACTGTTTTCGGTGCGCCGCTCTCCTCCACCTTCTCGACCGCGGGTTCTTTCGACAACCCCATGACGATCCGCGTGGTTGCGGTGGTCCTCATCATCGTGATGGCCGGTGGCCAGTTCCTTTCCATGCGTCAGCTGACCATGAAGAACATGCCCGCTTCGTCCATGGACAACCCCATGTTCAAGCAGCAGCAAATGATGATGTACATGATGCCGCTGATCTTCGTGTTCACCGGCACCATGTTCCAGATGGGCCTCCTGGTCTACTGGACGGTCTCCAACCTCTGGGCCATCGGGCAGCAGATGTACACGATCCGGCGGCAGCCGGCTCCCGGCTCGGAGGCCTA
>JAAZBW010000155.1 GCA_012513625.1 Actinomycetales bacterium
CGTCGCCGGAACCTGTACCCACGCCCCCCACCGAGCCGTCACCCAGCCCGGAACCTGCGCCCACGCCCGAGCCGTCGCCCACCACGGAACCGGACCCGAGCCCGTCGCCGGAATCCACCCCCACGCCGAACCCGTCCCCGGGCACGGATCCCAGCCCCTCACCGTCGCCGGGTCTGGACCCCAGCCCGAGTCCCAGCCCGGACGGAACTCCGGGACCTACGCCCACGGAGAACGCCTCCGGCACACCTGCCGGGGAGACGGACCGTGTGCTCGCGCATGATCCGAACAACAGGCACCCGGATTTCCTCGCCCAGCGACCGCTGCGGGCAGTCGGCGGCAACACCACCGCGTGGCCGGACATGGCGCTACTCCCGGCGAACGGAGTCAGGGCCAACGTGTGGTCAAACCCGGCGATCGGCCGGATTGCCTCCAGTTTCGGTGGGCGGATCCACCCCATCTTCGGTTCGTTCATGATGCACACGGGGACGGACATCGCGGCCAGCTGCGGGACACCCGTCCACGCGGCGGCGGACGGCGTGGTGGTGTTCGTGGGCACGGACTTCCAGTGGCGCACCGGCAACCAGGTGGTCATCGCCCACGGTGACGGAGTGATTACCCGCTACGGGCACCTCCTCTCCGGCACCACCACGGTGGAACTCGGCGAACTCGTGAAGGCCGGCCAACAGATCTCCGCCGTGGGCGGGGACCGACGGATCGATCCCGTGGGCGCCGGCAACTCCACCGGCTGCCACCTCCACTTCGAGGTCAACTTCAACGACGGCGTCACTCCAGTCAACGCGCTCGGCTTCCTCACGCTCCTCGGAGTGGGCCTCGGCACCGACGCACCCGTGGTCCCGGAAGTGGACGAGGGATCAGAGGAAGCAGCGGAGGCATTCGAGGTACTGATCGCCAAGATCCGCACCGATTATGTGGACGTACTTCCCGGCATGGTGCCCGAGTTCAAGCTCCGGCCGCTCGCAGACGGCCCCATGCCGATGGCCGCACCGAGCACGGCCGCGTCCCTGGCAGCGCCGCCAGACCTTCCGGCCTCCGGGCGGGCGCTCGGCGTGTAGCCGCCGAACCGTACCGGAACAGCACCCACGAGGTGACGGGAGCTCAGGAGCCCGTCCTCCTGAGCTCCCGTCACCTCGTGGCATGCCCGGCAGGCGTGGCAGGCGCCAGCGGCCGGGCAGAAGTGAACAACCCCTCGTGGACGAACCCCTTCAGGCGCGCTCGACCCGGCAGGCGTGGCAACCCACTCCGCTCCCGGGCGCCCATCCCACTAGGATCATCGGGGCCTAGCAAGGGAGTGGCGCTGTGCTGAACATCTTCTCAGCCGTGTTTGGACTCGCCGCAATTGTGGCAATCGGTTACGTGTTCAAGCGCGTGGGCTGGGTCCAGGCCTCCAACGTGGGCATCTTCTCCAAGATCATCCTGTACGTCACGCTCCCCGCCCTGATCGTCACCTCGTTCAACTCCACGGTGATCGAACCGAGCCTGTTCATGGTCACTGCGGTGGCCGCGTTCGCAATCCTTATACAGATGGGGGTGGGCGTGTTCGTGCTCGAGCGCGCCGGTGGGCCGCGCGAGCGGGTGTTCGCCCTGTTGAACGCGGGCAACTACAACGTGGGAAACTTCGCGATCCCCTTCCTGACCACCCTCGTGGGACCACCCGCGGTGGTCACGGCCGCCATGTTCGATATGGGGCAGGGCGTCCTCGTGGCCGGTATCGGCTACGCCACCGCCATGGCAATCTCACGCGGGAAGCCCGTCACGTTTGCGGCAGTGGTGAAGGAGGCGTTCAAGAATCCCGTGATGATCGCCTACCTGGTGATGGTCACTCTCCGGATGCTGGACATCACCCTGCCGGACGGGGTCATCGAGTTCACCGCCAGGCTCGGCGGCGCCAACACGTTCGTGGCCCTGTTCATGCTGGGGGTGGCGTTGGAGCTGCGCCTGAACCGCGAGTCCTACCGCCGCGCCGTGCTCCACCTGGGCGTGCGCTACGCGTTCACGATCGTGCTCTCGCTACTCGTCTGGTTCGTTGTCCCGCTCGCGCTGGAGTTCCGCGTGCCGCTCATCATGTTGCTGTGGGCGCCTATCGCCTCGCTCGCCCCTGCCCTCACGGCCGAGGCTGGCGGCGATTTCCAGCTCTCCAGCTTCGTCACCGCAGTTTCCACGGTGATCGGCATGATCATGATGCCGATCGTGCTGGTGATCCTGACCTGAGGCGGATCCGGGCACCGCACGGCTGGGTGGGCGGGGGACTCAGCCCTGATAGACCTCATCGAACGGGGTGGGGAGGTCCGTCACGCGATTGCGGATCGCCTCGGTCACGGTGTCCTTGGCCACCTGCACGGCGCCGT
This sequence comes from Actinomycetales bacterium, assembly GCA_012513625.1. GTDB lineage: Bacteria > Actinomycetota > Actinomycetes > Actinomycetales > Actinomycetaceae > JAAZBW01. The sequence continues at coordinate 2,367 of JAAZBW010000155.1, forward strand.
GGATGTCCGCGCCCTTGGCCAGTTCCGCGGTGATTGCGGCCGCGAGCGTGCAGCCGGCGCCGGAGATGTAACGCTCGCCGATCTTCGGCTCGCGGTACTCGGTGAAGTTCTCGCCGTCGTAGAGCACGTCCACCGCATCCCCACCCGGGAGGACCGCTCCCCCCTTGGCCACCACGTACGGGACGCCGAGCTTCTCGTGGATCAGCTTCGCCGCCTCCTTGAGGCTGTCCAGGTCAACCACCTCGATGCCGGAGAGCTGCGTGGCCTCGAACACGTTCGGGGTGACCACGGTGGCGTACGGCAGGATCTTCTCCTTGAGGGCGTTGTCCGTGTCCAGCGCCGCGCCGGGCTGCTGGCCCTTGCAGATGAGGACTGGGTCCACCACCACGTTCTTCCACTCGCGCTCGCCGAGCTTCTCCGCCACGGCGTCAATGGTGGCAACGGTGCCCAGCATGCCGAGCTTCACCGTGTCCGGCTCGTGCACGGCCGTGATGGCGTCAATCTGCTGGCGGATCACCCCCGGATCCACGGGCACGAAGAGGTGGTTCCAGTTGTCCTTCGGATCGAACGAGACGATGCACGTGAGCGCCACCGCCCCGAAGGTGCCGAGCTTATGGAAGGTCTTGAGATCCGTCTGGGCGCCGGCGCCGCCGGTGGCCTCGGAACCTGCGATCGCGACTGCGACTGTGACCATGGGACTGCCTCGATTCGTCATACCAATGCCCCGCACGGTTCCGGGATTGGCCGATTGTAACCCTGCCCGGCGGTCAGCGAATATGGGGGTCCCGCGTAGAGAGACCGGCGGCGGCCTCTCCCCGGCGCCACCCGAAGCTCTCGATTCCCCGCAACTCGCCCCGCCACCAGCGCTCGAGCACAAACCGCTCGTGCGGTGGCATGAGCGGAAGGTCCCCGAGCGCGAACCACCTGACCGCCTCGTTCTTGGCGGCTTCGAGCACCTGCGGCTCCCCCTCCCAGCGCGTGGCCGTGAACATGAAGTCCACCCGCTGCTCGATCGGCTCGCCGCTCCCGTCCGTCCGGTGGAGGGCCACCAGGGGGGTCAGGTCTTCCTCGGCGACGACGACGCCCAGTTCCTCCACGGCCTCCCGAAGCGCCGCGCCCACCACGGACTCGCCCGCCTCCACGTGGCCGGCGGCCGCCGCCGCCCAGTGGCCGTCCATGTAGCCGGTGTTGCGCCGCAGCTGGAGGAGCACCTCATCGCCGCGCCGCAGGAACACGTAGGCGGCGGGAACCAGCTGGAAGCGGGGCGATGGCATGCGCAGAGCGTACGCGAGGCGCCCGCGGGAGAGCGGTCCGCCGCGGGGGGCGGGTGGGGACGATCCGCCGCAGGAAGACGGGCCCGCGCGGGAGGACGCCGGAGCGCGGGTCCGGGACCTACAGTTGGCGCATGGCGAGCGAGACACGGCAGGCGGACAAGCCAGCAGGCGTACCGATCCAACTGAACAGGGGCCTGTCCATCGTGCTCCTCCTCGCGGGCGGGTGGATCGTGTTCACCGGTATCCGCGAGATGTCCGACGTGATCACTCCGCTCTTCTTCGTGGTGAACCTGTGGATCATCGTGTACCCGATCCAGCGAGCGCTCAGCAGGATTCGGATGCCCGGAATCGTGGGAGCCCTGGCCACCGGCGCGCTGATCCTCGCGATCCTCGCGGGCTTCCTGTTCGCCGTCACCTGGGCGCTCTCCGCGTTCGTGACGGAGTTGCAGAAGCCGGAGTACGTGGAGCGCTTCAACCAGATCGTGGGCGATCTGATTCTCTGGCTCCAGTCCATCGGGATCACCCCGGTGGAGGTCAAGGACCAGCTGGAGGGCCTGAACCCGGAGAACCTCATGGGTGCCGTCACCGGCGCGCTCGCCGGCACGCTCAACATCGGCACCTGGATGCTCGCGTTCTTCACGATCCTCGTGGGGATTGTGACCGACATCCCCTCGATGCTGCAGCGCTTCCTGAACGGTGCCCGCTCACAGCCGGCCGTGATCACCTCTCTCGTGGGCTTTGCCCAGGGCGTGCGGAAGTACTGGGTGGTTACCGCCGTGTTCGGTGTGATCGTGGCCGTGGTGGATGTGATCCTGCTCGAGATCCTGGGGGTGCCCCTCGCGCTCGTGTGGGGCGTGCTCTCGTTCATCACGAACTTCATCCCCACCATCGGCTTCATCCTCGGGGTCATCCCGCCCACGATCATGGCCCTGTTCGCCCTGGACCCGCAGACCGCGCTCCTCGTGTTCGTGCTCTACTTTGCGGCCAATGCCTCCATCCAGTCGTTCATCCAGCCCAAGTTCAACGGAGACGCCGTGGGTGTGACCGCCACCGTCTCGATCCTCTCGCTGTTCGTCTGGTCCGCGGCGCTCGGCCCCCTTGGCGCCCTCCTCGGCTTGCCGGCCACACTGCTGGTGAAGGCCCTCATGATCGACCCGGATCCGCAGCTGCGCTGGATCAACGCCTACATCGCCGCAGATCCGAGTTCCGCCGTGGACGAGCCGGCCGTGCAGGCCTCCGGTACCGCGAAGCTCGTGCGCCGCTGGGCGGGCCGGAAGGGCGCGCCCATCCCGGAGCTCGTGGATGAACTGGCAGAGCCGCGGGAGACCACACCGTTCTCTGCTCGCGGTGTGGGCGCGGACGAGCGCCACCCCGGGGAGCCACCGTCGCGCACCGCGAACCCGTCCGGTTCCGCAGATTCCGCAGTTCCCGCCGCCCCCGCGCGTGCCGCGGCCGACCAGTCCCCGCAGGGAGCGCCCCGCGTGACGCCAGCGCCGCGCGTCACCCCTGCGCCGCGTCGTCAGGTTCACGAGGAGGGGGGCGATACCGGCACGAACCCCACACAGCGCCTGCCGCAGCGTCCCACGAGCCCGCCGCCAGAGCCGCCGCCCGCGCCGTAGTCGGGTGGCGGGCCGTTAGATCAGTGCGCCACCGGAGCCGCCGCCCGCGCCGTAGTCGGGTGGCGGGCCGTCAGCCCAGTGCGCCACCGGAGCCGCCGCCCGCGTCCTAACGGCCCGTGTGCCGGGCGATGAGGTCCTTCAGCGCGCCCACGTCTCCCGGCATGTCCACCACATGCCGGTCCGCGTCCGCGAGCGCCGCGAACCGCTCCGGCACCGGGGGCTCCGCGCCGGTCGCCTCCCGGATCGTCTCCCCAAACTTCACCGGGAGCGCCGTCTCCAACACGACGACGGGGGTCACCGGCCGTCCGTTCGCCCCACCGGCCGCGGTGTCCACGGCGTCGTCGTCCCGGCCCGCGCCCGAGGGAACAGAAGGGTTCGAGCCCGCCTGCGCTCCGCCGTCGGAGGAGAGGAGGGTGCGGGCGGCGTGGACGGCGTCGGCGGTGTGCGGGTCCACGAGTACGCCCTCGGTCTCCCACAGGTGGGCGATCTCGGCGAGGCGGTCCGCGTGCGTGGAGGTGGCGGAGACGATGCCGTATCGCTCGCGGAGGCCCGCGAACTCGGGTGTGCCGGAGAGGTCGAAGAAGCCGTCGGCGGGGAGGGCCACGGCGAACAGTTCGCGGGTGCGCGCGCCGTCGCGGCCGAGCAGGTCGAAGATGAAGCGCTCGAAGTTCGAGGCCTTCGAGATGTCCATTGAGGGGCTGGAGGTGGCGAGCGTCTCCGCGGAACTGCGCGGGCGGTAGACGCCGGTGGAGAAGAACTCGTGGAGCACGTTGTTCTCGTTCGTGGCAAGCACGAGGGTGTGGATGGGGATGCCCATCTCGCGGGCCACATGGCCGGCGAGGATGTTCCCGAAGTTGCCCGTGGGAACGGCAAACGAGACCTGCTGCGTGACGTCCGTGGTGGCGCGCGCCCAGCACGCCACGTAGTAGATCACCTGGGCCACCACGCGCGCCCAGTTGATGGAGTTCACGGCGCCCACATGGTGGCGCGCCTTGAAAGCGGCGTCTGCGTTGACCGCCTTGACGAGGTCCTGGCAGTCGTCGAATACGCCCTCCACGGCCACGTTCACGATCTGGGGATCGTGGATGGAGAACATCTGCGCCTGCTGGAACGGGGTCATGCGGCCGGCGGGCGAGAGCATGATCACGTCCACGCCGCGCCGTCCGAGCATCGCATACTCCGCGGCGGAGCCGGTGTCCCCGGAGGTGGCGCCGACGATCGTGAGCCAGGTGCCGCGGCGGCCAAGCTCGTACTCGAACAGCACGCCGAGCAGTTGCATCGCCATGTCCTTGAACGCGGCCGTGGGGCCGTTCGAAAGGTGTCCGATCGCCAACCCCGAGCCCGGGGCGAGGTGGCTCACCGGCACGATCTCCTCGGTGCCGAACGCCTCCTTCGTATAGGCGCGCTCGGCGAGCGCACGGAGGTCCGCGGGCGGGATGTCCGCCGGATCCACGAACAGGGCGAGCACCTCGGCGGCGAGGGCAGCGTAGCCCTCGGTGGCGAGCAGGGTGCGCCAGTGCTCAAGCGTGGCTGGGCCCACCCGTGGGTAGTGCTCGGGCACGTAGAGGCCGCCGTCCGCGGCGAGGCCCTCCAACAGGATGTCCGAGAACGAGGCTGTGGGGGCGCCGGATCCGGAGGCGGAGCGCGGGGCGCGGGTGGAGACGTAACGCACGATGCCAGCCTACCGGGGGTGGGTCCGGCAGCCGTGGGACGGCTCAGGCGGCGAGGGGCCGGGTCCCGCCGACCGCGAGGGGCCGGGTCCCGGCGACGGCGTGCGGCCGGGTCCCGGCGACGGCGTGCAGCCGGGTCCCGGCGACGACGAGGCTCTGGCTCAGGGCACGTCGAAGAGCGGATCTCCGGCGGCCACCAGCCGGCCCCGGGTTCCCACATCGAGGTCCTCCACCCTGAGGCCGGGCACCACCACGAGCACCATGGGCGGACGGCCGCGGGAGGCCACGTACTCGGGATCCCAGCGGATGATGGGCGTGCCGGCGGCCACCTCCGTGCCCTCCTCCACGAGGAGCTCGAAGCCCGCTCCCTCAAGCGAGACGGTGTCAATGCCGAGGTGGACCAGCACGTCCACCTCTCCCTGGAGGATGTAGGCGTGCGGGAAGGCCTTCATGAGGCGTCCGGAAATCGGGGCCGTGGCGATCTCTCCGATAACTGGCTGCCCCGCCTCGTCCGTACCGGCCTCGTCGGCCAGATCGGGGAACGGTGCGGCCGCCGTCGCTGTCGCACGCTGCGCGGCGTCCGCGGAACTCGACTCGGCCGCGATCGTGGGCGAGGCCGGCGTGCCCGCCCCCACCCGGGGCTCTACGGCCACACCGGCGCCCACCATCCCCTGCGCGAAAACGGGATCGGGGACGTCGGCGAGCGGGAGAACCCGGCCAGAGAGCGGGGAGAGAACAGTGATCATCTCCCCAGTATCTCAACCGTGCTGGCGGGTGCGGGCAGCATCACGCGTGCGATGGCCCACGCGCACGCCGATTACGCCGATCGGGGGACTATCGTGGACGGCAGCCCCACGCCCTCTGGAGAACACGTGCCCACATCCTCTGTCACCGCACCCGAGCGCGCCCTCCAGGGCTGGCGCGGCCGCGAGACCATCCTGCTCTATGCCGCCTACATGCTGGGCGCGTGGGGCATCAACGGCATGGGCTCGATCCTCCTGCCGCTGCAGGGCGAGTACGGCGTGGCGCGCTCGGGTGTGGCCTTCTACCCCACCCTCTACTCCTCGGGGCTCATCCTGGTGGGCCTGTTCGGCGCGCGTCTGGTGCGGCGGATCGGCCTGCAGCGCACCCTGGTCCTCGCCCTTGCGCTCACGGTGATCGGGGCGCTCCTCATGGCGGTGCCCTCACGGCTCATGATCGGGATTGGCGCCCTCGTCTTCGGCGTGGGCGGTGCATTCGTCACCCTCGTGATGCCGGTCCGCTTCGGCATCCTCCATGGCCGCCGGAGCGCGCGCGCCGTGACCGAGGCGAACGCGGCGGGCTCCGTGGCCGCGATCGTCGCACCCCTCGCGGTGGCGGCCGCCCTCACGCTGCACCTCGGCTGGCGGGTGGGGTACGTGCTCCCGATCGTGGCGGCGGCCGCCGCGCTGCTGGTCACCTTGCGCAGGGAACTCGCGGAGGCTCCCGGGGTTGCCTCCACCTCACCCGACGACGACGCCCCCTCCGTTCCCCTGCGCGCCCTCCTCGGCCGGTGGTCGGATATCCCGCTCGCCGTGAGCGCCGAGTTCTCGCTCGTGTTCTGGGCCGCGGCCGCCATGGTGGAGTGGCACGGCGCGCCGGAGGCGTCCGCCACGGTGGCGGCGGCCTCCTTCCTGGTGGGCATGGCGCTCGGCCGGATCTTCGGCGGTCCTCTAATGGACCGTTTCGAGCCCAGGATCCTGGTGCTCGGTGGCACACTGACCGCGCTCGCCGGCTTCGCGGTGTTCTGGTCGGTGC
>JAAZBW010000156.1 GCA_012513625.1 Actinomycetales bacterium
GCCGACGTCCGGTCACAAGGTGCTGCACCTCGGAAAGTTCCATGGAGCCGGAGGGGTCCACGTGCATGGCGCCGATCCGCCACGCCGAGTCGTATCCGGTGGTGCCGGCTATCGGCCAGTCGGCCGGGAGCTGCTCCGCACCCTCGAGGATCTTCTCGGCCACGATCCACGCGCCGTCCGTGGCCTCGGAGAGCCAGCGCAGGTAGCCGCGCGGGTCCGCCAGCCCGTCAGGGTGGTCAATCCGGAAGCCATCAATGTGGCCGGAGTGGACGAGCTCGAACAGGACCGCGTGGGTGGCGTCGAAGACCTCGCGGTCATCCACGCGCACCGCCACCAGCGTGTCCACATCGAAGAAGCGGCGGTAGTTCAGCTCCTCATCCGCCACCTTCCAGTACGCGAGCCGGTACGGCTGGGAGTCACCCAGCTCGGCCAACGGAAGGCTCTCGGTTCCCGACTTCACGGGGAAGACGTGGTCGAAGTACCGCAGGACCGGCACCTCGCCCTCGTCCTCGAAGCCCGGGACCACCATGTGGTCGAGGACGAGCTCCTCGTTCGCGAGGACCGTGCCGATCCGGCTGCCGAGCACCGGCATCAGGATCCCGTCCGGTGATTCCGTGCCATCGAACCAGTTGGCGTACGGGGACTCCGTGCCGTGCCGGAGCACCGACCAGAGCGCCCGGTTGTGGTAGAGCGGCGTGGGAACTGCCATGTGGTTGGGCACCACGTCCACGATCACGCCGAGGCCCCGATCGTGGGCTGCCTCAGCGAGACGCTCGAAGCCCTCCCTGCCACCGAGTTCGGTGGAGATCTGCGAGTGGTCCACCACGTCGTAGCCATGGGTGGAGCCGGGGGTGGCCTGCAGGATGGGGGAAAGGTAGAGGTCCGTGGCCCCGAGACCCACCAGGTAGTCGAGAGCTGCCCGGGCCGCGTCGAAGCCGAAGTCCGGCTGGAGTTGGAGCCGGTACGTGGTCACCGGCGTCCGGTGCCCCTCCCTCGGGAGGTGGTTTGCGGCAATACTCGCCCGGCTCATTCCCTCTCCTCCTGATCCTCGTTCGCGGACTCCTCCTCCGGTGCGGATGCGGCTGATGCAGGTGAGTCCGCGCTCACGGCGACGACGGCCGGTTCCGTCTCCGCGGAGGGTGCGCCCCCGTCGTCGGCGACGACGGCCGGTTCCGTTTCCGCGGAGGGTGCGCCCCCGCCGTCGACGGTGCCGCCCGGACCCACCACCTTCGGCGCCTGCGGGACCGGGGCCTTCTTCACGTCGGGAGCGGTGCGGGCGGACGTGGTGGACGTGGACGGTGACGGCGCCGAGGGCGCTGTGCTCGTAGAACCACGGCGGCGTTGCAGGGGCACTGTCAGGACGAGGATCGACCGGCCCTCGACCAGCACCTGGGAGCCCGCCTCATAGACGGCCTCCGGGTCCGGATCGGCCACCGTGGAGAGCTTGAAGTGCCACTCCGGCGCGATCGCGGAATCGGGGAGGGTGAACGTGATGGGGCTCGC
>JAAZBW010000157.1 GCA_012513625.1 Actinomycetales bacterium
AACCGGTTGGCCGACTACCCTGATGGGTGGTCGGCCAACCGGCGTTTGCTTTGAACCTGGACCGAACGGAGTGACTTCTATGGCGAGCCAACCCACCGCGAGCCCCCATGAGGGAACGCCCACGCGCCGGGAAATCCGCGAAGCCACCACGCTGCCCGCCACACCGGCCACCACGCCGCCCGCCGCAGGGCAGCCAGCCGCAGGGCAGCCCTCCGCCGCACAGCCCGCCACCGCTCAGCTGGCCCCCACGCGGCCGGCGGCTCCGCCCGCCCAGCAGAGCCCCGTCGTCGCTCCTGCGGGCGAGCTGGAAGTCCTCGTGAACCGTGTGGGTGGCCTGGCGCAGGAGACGAACCGCGAGGACCTCGTCCAGCGCCTCCTCCAGACCCTGGAACGGTTGCGACGGCCCAACGTCCGCGTGGTGATCGTGGGTGAGTTCAAGCAGGGCAAGAGCAAGCTCATCAACGCCCTCGTGAACGCCCCGGTCTGCCCCATTGATGACGATATTACCACCTCGGTTCCCACCGTGGTGGGATACGGCCAGCACCCGGCCGCCACGGTGATCTCCCGTGAGGGCGATGAAATCTTCCGGCAGGATGTTCCGATCGCTCAGCTCGCAAACTACGTCTCCGAGGCCGGGAATCCCGGGAATCAGTTGCACCTCGTTGCCGCAGAGGCCCAGCTCCCGCGTGAGATCCTCCGCGATGGCCTGCAGCTCGTGGACACGCCGGGGGTGGGCGGCACCGACTCCGGGACGGCGCTCTCTACGCTCTCCAGCCTCGCCACCGCGAGCGCGGTCATCCTCGTCTCGGACGCCTCGCAGGAATACACCGATCCTGAGATGCAGCTGCTCCGCCACGCGATGCGCGTTTCTCCGAATGTGGCCACCGTGCTCGCCAAGACGGACCTCTACCCGGACTGGCGGGAGGTGGCCGAGATCGACCGCGGCCACCTCCGCGATATTGGGGAGCTTCCCCTGTTCGCGGTCTCGAGCGATCTGCGGCTGCGGGCCGCCCAGGACCAGGACTCCTCCCTCAATGAGGAGTCCGGCTTCCCCGCACTCGTGGCGCACCTGCGCGCGGAGATCACGGGCCACGCGGACCTCATCTCCCGCAGGAGCGCGATCCACGATCTGAACTTCGTGGTGGACCAGATGAACCTGGCTTCCCGCAGTGAGCTGGCCGCCCTGCAGAACCCGGAGGACACCCCGCGGCTCCTTGCCGATCTGGAGCGCGCCAAGGACCGCGCCGAGGACTTCCGTGGACGCTCGTCGAAGTGGAACGTGCGCCTCGGAGACGGCATCACCGACCTGATTGCGGATATGGAGCACGATCTGCGCGACCGCCTCCGGCGGGTGCAACGTGAGGCGGAGCAGGCAATTGACGAGGGCGATCCGGGCCCCATCTGGGAGCAGATCGCCCACTGGGTGGACGAGCGCGTGGCAGATGCCGTCTCGGAGACGTTCGTGTGGACCGAGGAGCGTTCGCGCTGGCTCACCGAGGAGGTGGCCGAGCTGTTCCTCGCCGAGGAGACGCAACTGCCGGTCATCCAGGTGGGTGACACAGAGGGGCTCCTCGATCCGGTGGAGCCGCTTCCTGGCTTCGAGCCCGGCCACCTGAGCGCGGGCGAGAAGATCTACATCGGCGTGCGCGGCTCGTACGGTGGCGTGCTCATGGTGGGCCTCGCCACCGGCCTGATCGGCCTCTCGCTCATCAACCCCCTCTCGCTCCTCGCGGGCGTGCTCGTGGGGCGGCGCGCCTACCGGGAGGACATGACGAATCGTCTCGGCCGCCGCCGTTTCGAGGCCAAGAACATCGTGCGCCGCTACATTGACGAGGTGACGTTCCAGGTGGCCAAGGTGCTCCGTGACCGGCTCCGGGTGGTGCAACGGACCGATCGGGACCACTTTGGCGCGATTGCCGATGAGATGCACCGCTCCCTCACCGAGGCCGTCCATGCCTCGAAGCAGGCAGCCGGCACCTTCCAGGCCGATCACCAGCAGCGGATCGCCCAGCTCCAGGCCCACATCGGCCAGCTGGAGCGGCTCCGCGCAGAACTTCCCGCCCTGCCCCCGGCCCAGGTCAGGGACGTGGTACGTCGATGACAGCGCGCGCCAGGGCGGACGTGCTGAACCTCTTCGAGACTGCTCGCGCCCTCTACGGTGACGAGCCGCCCGCCGAACTGGCCGCACTCGAACAGCGGATGAAGGAACCACTCCGCCTCGCCATCGCCGGGATGGTCAAGGCCGGAAAGTCCACCCTCCTGAACGCGCTGCTCGGTGAACGGGTGGCCGCCACGGACGCCGGTGAGTGCACCCTCCTCGTCACCTGGTACCGCTACTCGGAAACCCCGTCGATCACCCTGTACCCCGAGATTGGCAAGGCCGTGGACCTGCCAATTCGACAGGAGCACGGCCAGGTCACCTTCGAGATCGACCGCCCCGTGGAAGAGGTCGCGCGCGTGGAGGTGAGATGGCCCGCCCCCGCACTCCGGTCCGTGACCCTCATCGACACCCCCGGCATCGGCTCACTCTCGGCCGGAACCTCTGCCCGCTCGGAGGGTTTCCTCGCCCCCGACGACGCCCCCGCTACCGCGGACGCCGTCATCTATCTCATGCGACACCTCCACCCCGCGGACATCCGGTTCCTCGAGGTGTTCCGTGACTCGGTGGCCGGGCTCTCCAGCTCGGTGAACGCGCTCGCCGTCCTCTCCCGTGCGGACGAGATCGGCTCCGGCCGGATCGACTCGCTGCTCTCCGCCCGCCGCGTGGCCCACCGCTACGAACAGGACCCGAGCCTCACCTCCCTCGCGCTCGGGGTCTTCCCCGTGGCGGGACTGCTCGCCGAGGGAGCGCGCACGCTACGCAAGCGCGAGTTCACCCGCCTCCAGGAGATAGCGGGCCTCGAGCGGGAGGACCGGGAGAAGCTGCTCGTCTCGGCAGACCGGTTCGTGCGGATGGCCGGCTCGGCCACGTTCGGGGAACAGGACCGTCGTGACCTGATCTCCCGGTTCGGAATCTTCGGTGTGCGCCTTGCCGCCACCCTGATCCGGGCCGGCGCCACCACGCCGCCCGCGCTTGCGGAGGCGATGGTGGGGCAGAGCGGACTCGAAGAGCTGCGCACCTTTGTGGAGCGCCAGTTCGTGGGCCGGACCACCACCCTGAAGGTTCACGGCGTGGTGGAGGGGTTCGACTGGTTACTGCGGAAGTACCCGCTCGACGATCCGGATCCACTCCGCGCAGGTATCGAACGGCTCCGCCTCCGCGCCCACGGGCTGCGAGAACTCGCCCTCCTCTCCCAGTCGCGGAAGACAGGGATCCCCCTCGCCGAGGGTGCGGTGGACGCGGTGAGGATCGCTGGAGGCGGCGGGCTCGAACTCCACGCACGTTTGGGCCTCCCCGCCACCACCGCGGAGCAGGACGTCCAGATGAGGCTCCAGGAGGAGCTGATCCGCTGGCGGCGCAAGGTGAACGACCCTGCGAACTCACGCCCCGCCGTCGAGGTGTGCGAGACCGTGCTCAGGACCTTGGAGGGGTTTGCCGCCAAGGCGTGAAAAGCGCCGTGCTGGGGCCGCCCTAGTTCACGGTGACGATGTTGCCGCGCCGCACGTCATGCTGCCGCGCCGTCCAGGCGATGGCGCTGGGGAAGGCGGCCATGAGGAGCGCGAGGAGGGCGAGGCCCACCTGCACGGTCAGGAGTTGGCGGAGGGAGGTGCCATAGTCACCGAGCGCCACCATCTGGCTGATGAGCGCGAACGCCGCCAACTGCGCGAGCACCGTGATGAACTGCCACCACCGGATGCCCTTCTTCCGGCCCATGAACGAGACCAGGAGGGTGATCTGGAACAGGAGCAGGGCCAGGAGGCCGCCGAACGTGGACCAGAAGACGATGTCCGCCGCCTCGGTGTACGTGCCCTCTCCTCGGTTTTCGTCCACGTCCCGCACCATCTCGGAGATGAGCGGCACCAGATCGTCGCGGACAGCCACCAGGTAGGCGATGGCGACCGTTCCCGCGAGGAAGCTGAGGACCCACAGGAACTGGGAGGTCCGAACCGCGAACGGAGGCGGCTGCTTGATGAGGACCGGAGGCTGGTTCGGGTTCTTCAGAGACGGCCGCTCGGGGCTCCCGTGGGAATTATCCACGGGAACCCCCTGAGCTCTCACCACGACCTGATTTCCTGTCACCGTGCTACTCCCCGGGCTTACGGCTGGTCACTGAACGTGGCGTCCTCGACCGGCAGGTCGATGGCCGCGGCCTCCTCCTGGTACGCCGCCGGCTCGTCCACCACGAGCGGCTCCTCGGGCGCCGTGTACGCGGGCTCCGGGGCGGGGGCGGGCGCGGGAGCCGGGGTGGGCTCGACGGCCGCGGGTGCCGGAGTGGTTGCCGGTGCCGGTGCCGGTGTGGGGTTCACGATCACCGTGTCCACATCGGTCTTGACGGTGGTCTCGGAGTTGAAGGAATCGTCCACGTCCGCGTTGAAGTCCACATCGTTCTGCGAGGAGGAATCGTTGAACGAGCCGTCTGCCGAGACGTCTGTGTCCGTGTTGGTGGAGGAATCGTTGAACGAGCCGTCCACGTTCACGTCAACATCCTTGTTGCCGACGTTGATGTCACCCGTGGTGATATCCGTGTCGGAATTGTCCAGCGTGGCATCCTGGCCAGCGGCCACCGACTCGTCACCGAAAGCGACCACGGCCTCCTGATCGAAGATCTGCATCACGTCACCCTCGGCCCAGATGTTCTGGTTCACCGACTGGTCGAGGATCATCGAGCGGTTGTCGATCGTGAAGTGGTTGGCCACATTCATGATCTCCTTGATGATGTCGTGCTTCGGGTGCTCCGGCCGCACGATGATCGTGGGCGGGGGAGTGGTGATGGTGATGTCCGGACGGGACACGTTGATCACATCCGGCCGGTCCACCACGATCGGGGTCACGGCGCGGACATCCTCCACGCAGATGTCGGCGAGGCCCGCACCGGCGAGGGCCGCGTCCGGATCATCCTGGAAGTCCGCGGCTGCGTCAGAATCTCGCAGCAGACCGAGGATGAACTCGATGATTGCATCGGCGATAGTCGCCAAGGGTGTTGTGGTCATAGCCTGCTTCTCCTGGTCTTAGCGCCAGATCGGGCATCCTTCTCCGTAGGCCTTGAGGCTACGGGGGGCCCTCCCTGGCGGCATCGGGGTTTTCTCCTAGGTCCTTACGGGGCGTCTCAGGGATTCGCCCCCGTGGTTCCGGGTACTGGGGGATTCGGACTCCTCAGACGGGCTGATCGTCATCCGAAGTTTGGACAAGAGGTCCGAGCGGGAGGTGGCAGAGAGGCGCCTCCGCATGTGCGCCACGTGGTGCTCCACGGTGCGCGGCGAGATGAAGAGCGACTCCCCGATCTCCACGTATGTCTTGCCACGCAGGACCAGGCGCGCCACGTCGAACTCGCGTTCGGAGAGCTGCGTCTCTCCGTTGCCGGCCACCACGCGGGGCGCCTCCTCTCCCTCGGACTCCTTGGAGTCCTTCGGGTGGAGGTCGCGGGCCACGGACAGCAGCCGGGTAGCCACCTTCCGGTCCTCTGTGCGGCTCGCGGCGTGCCCGGCGAGCCGGGCACCGTCCCACGCAAGCCCCGCCGAGGCGAGGGACCGGGCGGTCTCCTCCACGGCGTCGGGATCCACCCTGCCCGCGAGCACGGCCACCCAGACGGTGCCGGCCGCGGCCATGGTGGAGGCGAGGGAGCTGTGCGGCAGCGCGCGGACCAGGCGCTTCGCGTACGGGGCGAGCGCGTCGGGCGCGTTGCGGACGATCCCCTCCTGCACGCCGGACCACCAGAGGTGGACCGCCCAGATGGGGGGATTCCCCAGCCGTTCGAGGAGCTCGAGGCCGCTCTCGAGGAAGGGGGCGATCGTGCCGGACTCGTCTACGCGGGCAACCGCGCTCACCAGCATTCCGAGGGGGAACAGCATGTAGAGGTCCACGTCCGCGTACGAGAAGCTCTCGCGCATGGTGGCCCACGCTCCCTCCAGCGCGGCCACATCCTCGTAGCGCCGCACGAGCATAATGCGGACCACATGCGTGAGGAGTGCATCCCGGATGCTGACCGGCGTGGTCAGCTCCTCGGCCTCCGCGAGGGCCTGCCGCGCCTCTGCGGGGCGCTCGGCCTGGATCGCCACGAGCGACTGCCACAGGAGGAGGCGGCGGCGCGCCCACTCCCCGCCCTGTCCCCCGGCGATCGCAGACTCGAGGATGAGGCCGGCCCGAGGCAGGTCTCCCACTCCGATCGCCGCCTGCGTGGCGATGACCGCAGGCAGCTCCGGGATCGGTGCGGAGGCCCGCGCGGCCGTGTACAGCTCGGAGGCGCGGACCAGGTCCTTGATGGCCGAACTGTCCGGCGTGGGGGAAAGCGAGGCGCGCAGGCCGCGCCGGAGGAGTCGCATGGCGATGCCGAGGGTGGAGGTGGCGGAGTTGCCTCCCGGGAGCTCGGCACCACTTTCCTCGCTGTCAAGGTGGCCGGCACCGATCCGGGCGATCGCCGCCCGGCCGGCTTCGACGGAATCTCGCCGGTCGAACTCTCCGTACACCTCGCCGGCGGTGGCCATCATGCCGCGGGCAGCCCAGACCGCCGCCGCAATGTCTGCAATCTCGGTGTCCTCGCCGTCCCTGTAGTTCAGGTGCGCGGCGTTGACCCACTCGGCGGCGCCGTCGAGGTCACCGACCGCCCACGCTGCCCGGGCGAGCCGGAGCGGCATGGTGCCCGGGTCTGCCCCCGTCTCGAGGGCTGTGCGGTAGAGGTTGCCGGCGCGCACCGGGTCGCTTACGAGGAGCTGGTCCGCGCGGGTGGCGATCGCGTCCGCCAGGCGGGAGTCCCGCACCCCGCGCACGAGCTCCTCATAGGAGGCGTCGTCCCCGTCTGCGGCGTTCACGATCCCACGCGCGAGCACATCGCTGTGAGCGGACTTCCAGTGCACAGAGACCGCGGAGCGTACTGCGGAGCGAACGATCGGCAGGGGGCTGCCATTGCGGAGCAGCAGGCCCTCCGAGTGGCCCTGCGCGATGAGCTCGTCCGTGGCCTCGCCGTGGCTCTCCGGGAAACGTCCGTCTCCCGGGCCGCCGAGGCTGAGGCGCTCGATCGTCCGGCGCAGTGGCGCATCCACCGTGTCCAGGCGTTGAAGGACCTGGTCCTCCACATCGCGCCAGAGGTCCTGCCGCTCCTCGCCCTCGCAGGAGAGCGCCTGCGGGTTGGAGAGGACGTAGGTGATGATCCATGCCGTGCCGCCGGACCGCTGGATGAGCTCGGTGATGCAGGCGGGCTCGACCGTCCGTCCCTCCGATTCGAGGTACTCCTGCACCTCGGCGCGGGACACCTGCCCGAGGATGATGGGCGGCGCGCTGCGTTGCAGACGCCGTTCGATGTCAGTCACGTGTGCGGTGCGCGGCCAGGGTCGCATACCGACGATCAGGCCGGCCATGGGGTCGCCCGCCCGGTCCCGGATCGCAGCGATGCGTTCGGGGCTGAGGAGGTGCAGATCATCGACGACGAGGACCTCCTTCGCCGGAACACTCCCGATCTCCAGCCGGGCATCGAGGATCCGGATGGTGCGGCCCTCAGCAAAGAGGCGCTCACCGAGGGTGCGGAGGACCATGCTCTTGCCGGCCCCCGCCGTGCCGATCACAAGCACGCGGGCCGCGCCCTTGGCGGTGACAGCGTTTTCGATCCGGCGCTCGGCCACATGGGCGCCCGTGAACAGATTCCTGGGGATCATCGCCATCATCCGTCCGTTCCGGTGGTCGGGGCGGGGGTGTTCGCGTTCACGGGGGTGGTCGGCTCCGCGGGGGCCACGGAGGCCGCCGGAGTCTCGAGGCCGGAGGTGGGAGCACCGAACAGGCCACGGTTCTCGGAGTTCAGCGCCGTGTACAGGTAGTACGCGGAGCCAAGCACCAGGAGCACGAGGATCACGCGCCAGATGTAGGTGGCCACGCGTGAGGAGCCGCCGGTTGCCGAGAGGACGAACTTCGGCAGCGGCACCTCCTCGTGCACGGCGCGTGCGGTGTGCACGGCCTCCTCCGCCGGCGGGGGCTCGGACTCCGCGCGTTCCCATCCGCCACGGGCGGCTCCCATGGCCACCAGTGCGCCCTGGTCTTCCGCCACCACCTCGCACTCGAGCGTTTCCGAGAGCCTCTCCTGGACGGAGGGGATATGGGATGAGCCCCCCACCACGAGGACCGCATCCATCTCCTTGGCGGCGAGCCCTGCGCCCTCGATGGTCTCGGAAAGCGTGGTCACGGTCTGCTCCAGGTGGTTCTCGATCAGTTTCTCGAAATCGGTGCGGGTGAGCCGCACCATCGCGGGTCCGTCCGTGCCGGGGGCCGGGATGGTGACCGCCCTCTCCGAGGTCAGGGCCTCCTTGGCCCCGGTGCACTCGCGCCGCAGCGCCACGAGTGAGGCTCCGGTCACGCCGCCGGGGGAGGCGAGCGAGGCGAGCACATGGTCCACCACGGCGTCATCGAAGTTAGCGCCGCCCACGCGGCTCCCACCCGTCTCGTCGAGGACCGTCCAGTCCGTGGCGTCACGGCGGAGGACGGTGGCATCGAACGTGGTGCCGCCCAGATCGTAGACGGCGAGCGCGCGTCCCTGCGGCACCCGGCGCCTGCTGCCCCGGGCCGCGGCCTCGGCCTCCGGCATCAGGTGGAACCGGCCCGCGTAGCGGGAACCGAGCGCGTCCTGCACGAGAGCCACCCGGAAGGGGCCCCAACCCGCTGGGTAGGTGAAGGTGACGTGTGCCGGCGGCTCGCCCTCCGCCGTCGTCACGGTCTCGATGACGGCCGTGGCGAGCCTCGCGTACGCATCCTCGGCCGGGATCTGTTGGCTACCGACGACGAAAGGCACATCATCGCCAATCCGGCGTCTCACTCCGGAGACCAGGTTCTGGGGCTCGGTGGCGCCGCGGGAGGCGGCTTCCTCGCCGAACTCGAACCGGCCGTCCGCGGTGACGGCCACTAGTGCGGGGATGTGGGGCGCCGCGGAGCCGAGGGGGACGGACTCAATCTCCGGGATCCCGCTGGAGGAAGTTCGTGCGGTAGCCGCGTGTATCCGGCTCGATCCAATATCGACGCCCAACAAATACGTCATGCAGGTAGTGCACCCCCCAGTGTGTCAGCCGCCGTGCGATGGCCCTCTCCCAAGCCACCGCCACGGCGGCGATGCCCATCACACTAAACAACTGTTGGGTACGGCGGCGAGCCCCTGGCTGTCCACCAAATGAATAGTATCGCCATCCAACGGTGGGTTCTGCGATGGGGGCCCTGACCAGCCGGGATGTCCTGTACCAGATTGGCGCAGCCGGTTCGAATCCTGTCCTTCCCAGCCTGGCGGGCGGGCTACTTCGCAGACTTGGCAGCGGGCGGGCTACTTCGCGGACTTGGCGGCGGGCGGGCTACTTCGCGGACTTGGCAGAGCGGGCCTTCAGGCGCACCTGCATGAAGCTGCCCTCGGTGCGGGTCTCGAGGTACGGCTGGTCCGCCACGAGGGTGGAGAGCTTGCGGTGGCCGAAGTCACGGGCGTCGAAGTCCGTGTGCGTGCGACTC
>JAAZBW010000158.1 GCA_012513625.1 Actinomycetales bacterium
GAAGTGTTCGTCCTGGGGATGCACGCGCAGCGTCTCGTCGTACGGGATGTACATGCCCTCCGCGCATTCCTCCCACTCCACGATCTCCTCATCGCGCAGATCGATGCGGCGGGCAAGGCGCTCGTACGCCTCCGGATCGGTCACGTGCATGCGGCGCAGCAGTTGCGCGGCGTTGCGGAGGTTCGCACGCGCCATCGCATTCGTGAACAGGTTGTTGTTCACCACGGTGGTGTACTCGTCCGGGCCGGTGACCGAGTGGATGTGGAAGGTCTTGTCCTGGTTGACCCGCCAAAACCCGAGGTCCGCCCACATGCGGGCCGTCTCGGCGAGCACCTCGGCGCCGTCACGGAACATGAAGTCCGTGTCTCCCGTGACCGCCTCGTACTTGTTGAAGGCATAGGCCACGTCCGCGTTGATGTGGTACTGCGCGGTGCCGGCAGCGTAGTAGGCGGAGGCCTCGTCACCCGTGATCGTGCGCCACGGGAAGAGCGCGCCGCGCAGGGTGAGCTCGGCGGCTCGCTCGCGCGCCTTGTCCAAGATCCCGTAGCGGAAGCGGAGCGCATTGCGGGCCATCCACGGGTTCGAGTAGATGAGGAAGGGAACCACGTACACGTCCGTGTCCCAGAAGTAGTGGCCCTCGTAGCCGGAGCCCGTCACACCCTTCGCGGCCACCCCCAACTGGTCTGAGCGGGCGGCGGCCTGCGCGAGCTGGAACAGGCACCAGCGCACCGCCTGCTGGATCGAGGGATGGCCGGAGACACGGACGTCCGCACCCCTCCAGAAATCCTCGAGCCACACGGCCTGCTGGTCCGCGTAGTGCTGGAAGCCGTTCTCACGCACCCGGTCCAGGGTGCGGCGGCAGCGGTCGAAGAGCTCGCGCACCGGCACGTAGCGGGAGGTGTGGTACGCCACCGCCTTGGTCACGCGGATGGGCACGCCCTCCTTGGCGTCGATCCGGTAGACCCGCTTGGCGATGTCCGGCTCGGTGGCGATCAGCGGCTCGTAGTCGTTGTCCGTCACGATCGAGTGGTCGGCGCCCACCCCGATCGTCATGCCGGAGCGGACGGCACGGTACCCGAGGAGCATGCGGTTCTCGGAGTGCCAGTTCCCCTGCGGTTCGAGGACCCGGCGGCCAAACTCGGCGGCCTGCCGGGGGTCGAACTCGGGCGTGGCCTCGTCTGTGGGCTTGTGGTACTCATCCCGCCCGTCTGCGCGGTTGATGATCTGTGAGGAGATCACCACGGGCGCGTCGCCCTGCAGCATGGTGACCTCGATGGTCATCAGCGCGAGGTGGCGCTCCGTGAAGGACACCATGCGGGTGGTGTCGATCTGGACGAGCTTCCCGGAGGGCGTGCGCCACACGAGGTGGCGGCGCAGGATCCCCTCGCGGAAGTCCAGGGCGCGCTCATACTCGGTGAAGTCCGCCACCGAGACGAGCAGCGGCTCGTCATCCACGTAGAGCTTGATTACCTTCGCATCCGGCACGTTCACGATGGTCTGGCCGGTCTTGGCGAAGCCGAACGCCTCCTCCGCGTGATGGATGGGCCAGGTCTCGTGGAAGCCGTTGATGAAGGTGCCGTGCGTGTGGGCGTCGCGCCCCTCCTCAGGGTTGGCGCGCATCCCGAGGTAGCCGTTCCCGAGCGCGAACAGCGTCTCGTTCGTGCCGAGGTCCTCACTCGAGTGGTAGCGCTCCACAAACCGCCACTCGTCCGCCGGGAACCGGGAGCGGTCGAGCGGATCCTCTTCCGAGAAGACCTTCATGCCAGTTCCTCCAGGTCGTTCACGATCACGTCCGCGCCCGCCTCACGCAGCATCTCGGAGCCCGCCCCGCGGTCCACGCCGATCACGAGGCCGAAGTTGCCGGCCCGCCCTGCCGCCACGCCGGAGACTGCGTCCTCGATCACGACGGCGTCGGCCGGCTCCGCGCCGAAGGCTGCGGCAGCCGCAACGAACGTGTCCGGCTCCGGTTTGCCCGGGATGCCCTCCTCAGCTGCCACAGCGCCGTCCATGATCACCGGGAAGCGGTCCAGGAGGCCGGCCGCGGTGAGGACCGTACGGGCGTTCTTTGAGGAGGAGACGATTGCCATCGGCATCCCAATCCCGTCGAGGTGGTCGATCAGGGTGATGCTGCCCGGATAGGGCTCAATGCCGTCTCGCGCGAGCACGTGGTTGAACAC
>JAAZBW010000159.1 GCA_012513625.1 Actinomycetales bacterium
GATCCAGATCGCGGAACTGCTTGTGAAAGAGCTTGCCTGATCAGGGTGGCAATCTGCTGAATATGTGAGCCGGACCTGCTTAGGCTGAAGTTCGGCGACCCTCCCGGGCTGCCGTTGGAGGGACGAAACCTATGGCACAGGCCACAGCAGAAAAAGAAAAGAGTTCAGCGCGAGGACGTTTGTCCACCGGAAAGGTGGTCGCGTACTCGTTCGGTGACGTAGCGAACAATATGACGTTCATGATGACGTCAATGTTCCTCATGGTGTACATGACGGACATCGTGGGGATCAGCGCCGCCATGGCGGGAATGATCTACGGAGTCACCAAGATCTGGGCGGGCTTCACCGACCTGGTCGCCGGTCAGACCGTGGACCGCACACGATCCCGCTGGGGCCGCCTACGCCCGTGGATCCTGTTCGGCTCCACACCGCTCGCCATCGTGTTCGTGCTGCTCTTCAGCGTTCCAGCAAACCTTGGGCCCACCGCGGTCATCGCGTGGGTGCTCCTGCTCGACGCCGCCTACCAGTTGGCGTACTCGTTCGTGAACATCCCGTACGGCTCGCTCGCCTCGGCGATGACCCAGAACTCGGTCGACCGCTCGCGCCTCTCCGGTGCCCGCTCGATCGCCTCCGCGGTGACTGCCGTGGCACTCTCCTTCGTGGTCGCACCGCAGTTCAACGACACCACGGCCGACGGGGTGCGCCTGACCTTCACCATCACGTGCGTCATCCTCGGTGTGATCGCGTTGGTTTTCTACCTCATCTGCTTTGCCAACACCCGCGAGGTGGTGCCGCGCTCCGCCAAGCCGGTGAACCTGCGCCGGACGCTCGAGATGCTGAAGGACAACAAGCCGCTCATTGTGCTGTGCGTTGGCGCTTTCTTCCTCTTGGTTGCCATGTTCACCATGAACGCGGTGGGCATGTACTTCGCCCGCTACGTGCTCGGCAACGCCGGCTGGTACGCGTTCCTCGCACTCGCCCAGACGGTGGGTACGATCCTCGTGGCATCGTTGGTTCCGGCTATCACCGTCCGCATGGGCAAGCGCAATGGTTACATCATCAGCACCTTCGTGGCTATCTTCGCGTTCGTACTCATCTACTTCGTGCCCGACGGGTCGCTGGTGACGGCGCTCGTGGCCTGGTTCTTCTTCGGGGTTGGCACCGGTGGCACCAACGCCCTCATGTTCTCCATGCAGGCGGACACGGTGGACTACGGCGAGTGGAAGACCGGTATCCGCTCCGAGGGCGGGTCCTACTCCATCCTTTCCTTCATCCGAAAGGTGGGCCAGGGTGTGGGCGGCTGGGCCGGTGCCGCGCTGATCGGCGCCTTCGGCTATGTGGCGGCCTCCCCGACGCAGTAGGAGTCCGCACTCGAGGGAATCCGCCTCGCCTCTGGGATCCTGCCCGCAGTGCTCGCGGTGGGGGCGCTGCTGGTGATGCTTCGCTACGACCTCACGCTGGACGCCCACGAGAGCCTCGTGGGCGAGCTCCACGAGCGGCGCACACGTGAGGCACTCAAGGAGAGCCACGGCGTGGAGACAGGCGAACTCGAGGCCGTGCAGGTGGGCGATGGCCGCACCACATACGTGCGTCCGCCGAGCACCGGAACCCGCCCCACGATCACCATCTTCGAGAAGGACGGCGCAGGAGCGGGCGAAATCGGTACCCGCCTCGCCGAGGCCCTCGGCGTTCCTTTCATTGACCAGGCGTTCTCCTCCGAGCAGATCGCCGCGATGGATCCCGCGGCCCTCCAGTCGGACAGCGCCCTGGACCGCTGGCTGCGCACGGTCTCGTTCTCCGGCACCTCCGGGTCCGACCTGGCCCAGGCCATCCAGATTTCTGACAACCATCAGGCTGCACGGCAGAACACTGCCGACGTGCTGGAGGCCGTCAAGGACGGCGGAGTGATCCTCGGACGCAATGGTGCACTGGTATTGGCCAAGGCCGTGGGGGCGTTCCACGTGCGGCTCACCGCCCCCATCGGCAAGCGGATCGAGCGCGTGGCGGACAAGACGGGCCTCAGCCCGGCGCAGGCCGCCGAGCAGATCGAGGTGGAGGACCGGCTCCGCGTGGAGCTTTCGCGCCGGACCTACCAGTGGGATCCAAACACGGACGAGTACTACGACCTCGTGATCAACAC
>JAAZBW010000160.1 GCA_012513625.1 Actinomycetales bacterium
CACCGCACCGCTCGACCTCCTCGAGCAGCGCCTCGTCCGCGAAGACGGCGCGGGTGCCGGACTGACGGAGGATGTAGGCGAGCTCGGCATCCTGGAGGGCGAAGTTGACCGGCACGTGGATGAGCCCCGCGCGCACCACGCCGAGCCAGAGCACCACGTACGCGTCCGAGTTCTTGCCGAAGGCGGCCACCCGGTCGCCCTTCTCGAGGCCGAGCTCGAGGAGGGCGGCGGCCGCACGCGTGACGGCGTCATCCAACTCGCGATAGGTCCACGTGCGGTCCTCGAAAGCGATCGCGTGGGAGTGGGGGGCGCGGCGGGCACTACGGGTGAGGATGTCGCCGATAGTGCTGCTGTGGACGGTCTGAAGAATGGCCATCTTCCGAGAATCCCAGACGTGCGGCACCCCGTGCTGTGCGCCGTGCCTGCAAGAGAATCGGCTGCAACTAGTAGGAGCTGTGAGAGTTGGCGGCGCCACCGAGCGTCCCGGGCCACGGAACCGTGGGTCCGGGACGCTCCGGAGCTACCTCGCGCCCGCGGAAGGTGAGGAGAGGACGGCAGGCGGGTCACGCCGTCGGCGGTATCGCGGCGCCTACTCGGTCCCGGCGCGGCGCACGCGGAACCAGCGGTAGCCGTAGCCCTCGAGGCTGATGTCCAGGGCGCCCTCGTGGTCCACCATCTCCTCTCCGTCGAAGAAATCCTCCACCAGGTCATCGCTGCCCAGCGTGCCCCGGATCGGGACGGTGACCGGATCCGAGGTGAAGTTGTGGACGGCAATCACCGCGGACCCGGGTAGCGAGACCATGTGGGCGAGCACCGTGCCCGCCGGCTGGTCGATCACGGCGAACTCGCCCCAGCCCACATCCTGGCTGCGCCGGCGGATCGAGATGAGCTCGCGCATGAAGGTCCACAGCGAGTCCGGATCGTGCTCCTGCTGGGCCACGTTCACGTGATCGGGGCCGTAGCCGTCCGGGACCACGCGCTGGATGAGCTTGCCCGGACGTGCGTCCGAGAAGCCGCCGTTGCGGCCGGGCTCCCACTGCATGGGCGTGCGCACCGCCATGCGGCCCTTTGCCGCGAGGTCCTCGCCCATGCCAATCTCCTCGCCGAAGTAGAGGGCGGGGGTGCCGGGCAGGGAGAACATCAGGGAGTAGGCCATGCGGATGCGGCGGGGATCGCCGTCGAACATGGGTGGGAGGCGGCGCTTCACTCCGCGGCCGAAGATCTGCATCTCCTCCTCCGGCGCGAAGGCGTCGAAAACCTCCTGCCGCTCGGACTCGGAGAGCTTGTCGAGTGTGAGCTCGTCATGGTTGCGCAGGAAGGTGGCCCACTGGCAGGTGGGGTGGATCTCGGGGCGGGCGAGGAGCGCCTCAACGAGCGGCGCCGGGTCCTGCCGCGCGAACGCGAGCCACGTGGCCTGCATGACCACGAAGTCGAACATCATGTGCAGCTCGTCCCCGGCTTCACCCCCGAAGAAGAGAAACTGCTCCTCGTGCGGAACGTTCACCTCGCCGAGCAGCATCGCGTGGCCCTTCCGGCGGCCGAGGAACGCCCGGATCTCCTTGAGCACCTCGTGTGGATCCACCGCCTCCGTCTTCGTTCCGGAGTTCTCCTGGTTCTGCATCAGGAACGGCACAGCGTCCACGCGGAATCCGTCAATCCCCAGCTGCAACCAGAAGCCGACGGTGCGCAGGATCTCGTCCATCACGGCCGGGTTCGCGAGGTTGAGATCCGGCTGGTGGGTGTAGAAGTGGTGCAGGTACCACTCGCCCGTGCGTTCGTCGAGCTCCCAGATCGAGTCCTCCTCGTCCGGGAAGACCACCTCGTCCGAGGTGTCGCCCGGGTCCGTGTCCCGCCACACGTAGAAGTCCCGAAACGGGCTGTTCTTCGAGCGGCGGGACGCCTGGAACCACGGGTGCTGGTCCGAGGTGTGGTTCACGATCAGGTCCGCAATGATCCGGATGCCCCGGTCCTGCGCGGTGCGGATGACCTCCACCAGCTCGCCGTGGTTCCCGAGCCGCTCGTCCACGCCGTAGAAGTCCTTGATGTCATAGCCGTCGTCCCGGTCCGGGCTCGGGTAGAACGGCATGAGCCAGAGGGTGTTGATGCCGAGTTGCGCCAGGTAGTCGATGCGGCGGGCGAGCCCGGCGAGGTCTCCCACGCCGTCGCCGTTCGCGTCCAGATAGGTCTCGATGTCGAGGCAGTAGATGACCGCGCTCTTCCACCACAGGTCGCTCGTGTCGGTGATCCTCATGACTCCATCCGACATGCTCCATGCGAGGTCGGCAACATGTGGGAGCTCGCGACGGCGGGTGGCGCGTGGTCCCGAATGCTCCGAGGCGCTCTGCGTCCACGCCCGGCGGGCTCAGGCGAACTGCGGCAGCACCCGTTCCGCAAACGTATCGATGAACCGCTCCTGCTGCTGGCCCACGAAGTGCAGGTAGACGTCGTCGAATCCGAGTTCTGCGTACTGGGCGATCCACTCGGCGTGCTGTCCCGTCTCGTGGGAGATGCGGACGGATGAGTGCACGGCCTCCACGGGTACGTGCTCCGCAACGGCGTCGAACGCCTCCACCGAGTCGAGGTCGGCGAGCACCGGGTCGGCAAACACGTTGGTGCGCCACTGATCGTGCGCGATCCGCTCGGCCTCCTCCTTCGTGTCCGCCCAGCTGAGGTGGATCTGCAGTGACGCGCTCCCCCGGCCGCCGGCCTCCCGGTAGTTGGCGAGCACCTCCCGCAGGGTGTCGATGTCCTGGTTCACCGTGATGAGCCCGTCCGCCCACCCGGCCACCCGCGCGGCGGAGGCGGGCGAGATCGCGGGCCCGATCAGGGGCGGCGGGGTGGCGGGCCGGTCCCACACGTACGCATTCCGGGCGACGACGTGCCCGGCCTGCGTCACCTCCTCGCCCTCCAGCAGGCGTCGGATCACGTCCACCGACTCCTCGAGGCGCAGGTTGCGGTCCTCGCGGGTGGGCCACCTTTCCCCCGTGATCACCTCGTTGAGCGCCTCACCACTGCCGAGCGCCGCCCAGATACGGCCCGGAAACATCTCTCCGAGGGTGCCCAGCGCCTGCGCCACGATTGCCGGGTGGTAGCGCTGCCCGGGCGCACACACGCAGCCGAGGGTCAGGTTCGTGGTGGCGAGGGCGGCGCCCAGCCAGCTCCAGGTGAAGCCGGAGTGGCCCTGGCGCTGCGACCACGGGTGGAAGTGGTCGGAGCACATCGCCATGTGGAATCCCGCGCGCTCGGCGTGCTGGACGTCCGCGAGCAGCTGCGAGGGTGCGATCTGTTCGTGCGAGGCGTGGAATCCGATCCGGGTCATGCCTCCAGTCCACCGGAAGCGGTGAGAGCCCGCATCCGGGGGCTACCGCGCCTGCTCCCGGGCGCGCGCGAACGCGTCCACACAGGCGCGCACGTCCTCCTCCGTGTGGGCGGCGGAGAGCTGCACCCGGATCCGGGCGAGCCCGCGCGGCACCACGGGGAAGGAGAAGGCAATCACGTACACCCCGAGGGCGAGCATGGCATCGGCGACCTGCGCGGCCAGGCGAGCGCCGTCGTCGCCGGGGAACATGACCGCGTGGATGGCGTGCTCGCCGGGGAGCACCTCGAAGCCGGCCTCGTCCATGAGGGAGCGGAACAGGGCGGAGTTGGCCGCGAGGCGGGCGCGGCCCTCGTCCGCCGCGCGGGCGAGCCGGATCGCGGTGCGTGCGCCGGCCACCACGGAGGGCGCCACGGAGTTGGAGAACAGGTAGGGGCGGGCGCGCTGGCGCAGCAGCTCCACGATCTCGGTGCGGGCGGCGATGAAGCCGCCAGAGGCGCCGCCGAGCGCCTTCCCGAACGTGCCGGAGATGATGTCGATACGGTCCTGGACCCCGAAGTGCTCGGGGGTTCCGGCGCCGCTCGCGCCGATGAATCCGGTGGCGTGGGAGTCGTCCACCATCACGAGCGCGCCGAACTCCTCGGCGAGGTCGCAGATCTGCGGCAGCGGGGCGAGGTAGCCGTCCATGGAGAACACGCCGTCCGTGACCACCACGATGCGGCGGGCACCGCCCTCGCGGGCGGCGGTGAGTTGGACGCGCAGGTCCGCCATGTCCGCGTTCGCGTAGCGGAATCGGCGGGCCTTGGACAGGCGCACGCCGTCGATGATCGAGGCGTGGTTGAGCTGGTCGGAGATGATCGCGTCCTCCGGGCCGCACAGCACCTCGAAGATGCCGCCGTTGGCGTCGAAG
>JAAZBW010000161.1 GCA_012513625.1 Actinomycetales bacterium
GCCACGGGGATCCTCTTCTCGATGAAGATGTCCGCGCCCTCGTCCACGCCTGCATAGTCAGAGAGGAGCGTGGCGGCCCGGATCGCCAAATTCGTGCCGTCCACGGGAAGGCCTTCGCCCCGCCCACCCATCGTGAGGGTGAACTCTTCCGCGGGGCGCACCGTCACCGTGTCGTAGAGGTCTACGGCCTGGAAAACCGTGGCGAGTGGGTGGTAGCCGTCGGCGCGCGGGCGCCCCACAGACAGGTAGAGGTTCACCTTTCCAGGCGCACGGACCGAAACAGTCATGAGCTTCACAGTGTCATGCTTCGGGACTGTTCGCAGCCCGGGCCCCCGCTGGTTGCGCACGCGCGGCGGCGATCCGGGCGAAGTCGCGGATCTCGAGGGTCTCCCCCCGCCGGCTCGAGTCCACCCCTGCCTTCCGCAGCGCCACCTCGGCCTCGGGGGCGCCCCCTGCCCATCCCGCGAGCGCCGCCCTCAGCGTCTTCCGGCGCTGCGCGAACGCCCCATCGACGACGGCGAACACCTCTTCGCGCGGCACCCCCAGCTGGTCTGCCCGCGGGTTCTCCCCCAGTTGGCCTGCGCTCGCCTCGAGCGGGTGGCGCACGATCCGCACCAGCGCGGAGTCCACGTTGGGGACCGGCCAGAACACGGTTCGGGAGATCATGCCGGCCATGGCGGCCGCGCCGTACCAGGCCACCTTCGCGGAGGGCGACCCGTACACCTTGCCCCCGGGCTTCGCAGCGAGCCGCTCCCCCACCTCGGCCTGCACCATCACCAGCACCTCGCGGAGTGAGGGCAGCGTGGCGAGCAGGGTGAGGATCACGGGCGTGGCCACGTTGTAGGGCAGATTGGCCACCAACCTCGTGGGCTCCGCACCCTGCAGGTCCGCCGCTGAGCGGATGGTGAGTGCGTCCGCCGAGACCACGGTCAGCCGATCTGCCGCCTCCGGCAGAAAGCGCTCCACCGTGCCGGGCAGTGCCTCGGCGAGGACCGGGTCGATCTCGACCGCCACCACGTGGGCTCCCGCCTCGAGGAGCGCGAGCGTAAGGGAGCCAAGTCCTGGCCCCACCTCGAGCACCACATCGCCGGCCTCCACGCCCGCCACGCGGACGATGCGTCGGACCGTGCCGGCGTCGTGGACGAAGTTCTGGCCGAGCCGCTTCGTGGGGCGCACGCCCAGGGTGTCCGCGAGCGAGCGGATATCAGAGGGAGTCAGCAGCGGCACGCTGTGCAGGCTATCGGATAGGGCGCACCGCGACGGCACCCCGACCCAGCTGTTCTGGCCCGGGAGGCTGTGAACGCTGCGGCGCGTCGTTCGTCAACGGGTGAGGACCTCCGGTCAGGTGTGGACCTGTCAACGGCATCTACACCTGGCCCAGGAGGTCCTCATGTCCCACGCTGATGCCTTGCTGACTCCGAACGGGCGATTGCGGCTGGCTCGTTGTGTCGCCGATGGGGCAACGGGCCCCTCCCGGGCAGGAACGGGCCCCTCACCGGACAAATAGCGTCGCTGTTTGTCCAGAAGCCCGTAGCTTCACGGGTTGTCCTCCCCACTGGTCACATGCGTTGACACTGGTAACGCTTACCCCAACAAACAGTGTCGCTATTCGTCCAAGAGCCGATAGCGTCACAACTTGTCTGGCACGCTCGCCCAAAACGACGCTTCTGAGACCGACCGGGCAGCGTAACTGCCGGGTCGGCGGGATCGGAGCGGGTGGAACCCACCCACACCGACGACAGAACGTGCACCAGTCCCTGCCGAACCGGCCGCTTACTCGAGGTATTCAACACTCATTCGAGCCCGCGGCGGCTGGAGGGCGGCGACGAGGGGGCGGGC
>JAAZBW010000162.1 GCA_012513625.1 Actinomycetales bacterium
AGCGCCTCCGAAATCTTCGGCCCCGCATCCTCGAGGGCCTCGTTCGCGCCGTGGACCTGGTCCAGCAACTTCGCGGCGTTGCCAATCGCCTGCTCGGCGATGCGCGCATTCACGACGGCGGCGGACCGGTCCTCGGCGGCCAGCCGTTCGCGGCCCGCCTGGATCGCCTGCTCGGCAGAGAGGAGGAGCCCCTCGGCCTGGTCCGGATTCTGGGAGACGGAGGCGAGCGCCGAGGCGGTGTACTGGGCGGCGAGCGAGGTCACGATCGAGCGGGCGCCCTCCACGCGCGCGGCCACCTCGGTAGAGCGGGTGGCCACCTCGTCCAGCACCTCGCCCGCGCGGGACTCCATGGCACGCAACTCATCGAAGGATTTCTTCTCCCCGGCGAGCGCGGTGTGCACTTTCTCCGCGGTGGTGATGATGGTGAGGAAGTAGGAACGCTTCTCCGCGTCCGTGTCCGGGATGTGATCGTCCAGCTTCTTCTGGACCTCGAACGCCCGGGTGGCATCCTTCCGTGCGAGTGCGATGGCGCGTGAGTAGCTCTCGGTGGCCTGGAGACCGAATTGGGCCTGGGCGAAGCCGAGTTCCTGTTCGGACGCGCGAAGCTCGTTGTCCACCTGCACGAGTGCGGCACCCGCCCGCTTGGAGAGCTCTTCGAGGGGGAGCTGGTCCAGCTGGGGTTCGCTGGGTGCGCCCCGTGTGGCACCCTTCTTCCCGCGGCGCGAGAAGAAGTAGATCGCGCCCGCGATGACGGCCACCCCGAGGAAGAGGATCCCGAAGGGGAAGCCGGAGCCCGTGCTGGCGGCCGGGGCGAGGGAGGACTCGATCGCCTCCGCATAGCTGATGGGGGCCCGCGCCCAGTTGTCGTTGGCGAGGTCCCGCTCGCCGCTGCTCACGAAGAGGCGCTGCGCCTCATTCGGCGGGACATCGCTCTGGTTGTCCGCGGAAACGGCCCAGGCACGATCCTCCACCGCCACGGTGAGGAGGAGATCGTTCATTCCGAGGCCCGAGAGCTCCGCGCTGTCACCGGCCCACTCCCCGGCGTCCATCCCGGAGAACGTGTCCACGTAGACCACGAACAGATCGATGTTGGAGGAGTCTCCCAGTGCGTCAATCGCATCGTTGATCTGCGTGATCTCACCCGGGGTGAGGACCTCTGCCAGGTCCGTGACGCGGGTGGTCACGGAGAACGGGTCTTCCAGCGCCACGAAACCCGATGCTGGGGCGCCGCCCGGACCGCGGGCTGCGATGCCGTCGGACCCGCTGACCGCGATGCTGCCCGCCGTCGGACCCGTGCCGATCGCCAGCGCCGGCGCCACCCCGGCGCCTGCCAGCAGGAACACACCCGTTGCCGCGATGGCGCGCACAGTTCTCTTCACGTCTGAATCCTCCTGTGGATTGGCAGTCACCGCAACGCCTTGAACGCGCGTGGGTGCTGATTCGCTCCCGGCGGAGCGGCCGTGGAGGATGCTCAGCGGGGTGCGGTGGGGTGGCCCGGTGGCCCCGCGCGCCCGGATAGACTTGACTGACTACCTGTGACACGCGGCGTGTGCCGCTGCCACTCCCACGCGAATGGAAGGCTGGCCGCAGTGCCGAACGGCAGGATCAAGTTCTACAGCGCCGAGAAGGGCTTCGGCTTCATCGCCGGCGAGGATGGCCAGGAGGTGTACCTCCACGCCTCCGCGCTGCCCGCCGGCGCGCCTGCCCCTCGGCAGGGCCAGCGGGTGGAGTACTCCGTGGCGGACGGCCGCCGCGGGCCTCAGGCCCTCGCCGTCACCTTCCCGGAGCGCCCGGCGTCCGTGGTGCGCAACCAGCGCCGCCCCGCCGAGGAGATGGTGCCCATCGTGGAGGACCTGATCAGGGAACTGGACAAGGCCTCCGGCCGGCTCCGCCACGGTCACTACCCGGACAACGGGCACACCATCGCGAAGGTACTCCGCGTGGTGGCCGAGAGTTTCGAGGCGTGATGGCGACCGATCAGATTCTGGCGAACGCAGTTGAGGACGCCCGCGCCGCCGCGGGTGACGTGAGCGAGTACGGAATCGGGGAGCACCTCGGCTTCTACCTCGAGGCCGATCGCGTGGGCACCCACATGTTCCAGGCCCTGGAGCCCGGCTACACCGGCTGGCACTGGGCGGTCACCATTGCCCGCTCGCCCCGTTCCCGCAAGGCCACCATCAGCGAGATCGAGCTGCTCCCGGGCCGCGGCGCCCTCCTCGCTCCCCCCTGGCTGCCGTGGGCGGAGCGCCTGCGCCCCGGAGACGTGGGCCCGGGGGACGTGCTTCCGCTCCAGGTGGATGACCACCGCCTCGTGCAGGGCTACGAGCAGACGGACGATGTGGAAGCCGACCGCATCGCCATCTACGAACTCGGTCTCGGCCGCGCCCGCGTGCTCTCTCCGGACGGCCGCGCGGAGGCGTTCACGCGGTGGTACGAGGGCGAGCACGGCCCCACCGCCGAATCGGCCCGAAAGGCCACCGCCCCCTGCTCCACCTGCGGCTTCTTCATGAAGATGTCCGGGTCCGCCCGCCGCATCTTCGGCGTCTGCGCCAACGAGTGGAGTCCCTCCGATGGCAAGGTCGTCTCCCTTGATCACGGCTGCGGCGCCCACTCGGAGACCGATGTGCCCGAACGCTCCAATGAGTGGGATCAGTCCGATCCCGTGATCGACGAGGGCGATCTTGAGCTCATCGAGCTCCACCCACGTAGCGCCCCGGTCCCCGAGGACTTCGACGACGACGCAGCGGCGCCTTCCGAGGAGACGGAACCGGCCGTCGTCGACGAGACCGAGGACGCAGCGGCGCCTTCCGAGGAGCCGGAACCGGCCGTCGTCGGCGCGACTGACGACGCAGCGGCGCCTTCCGAGGAGCCGGAACCGGCCGTGGCCGGCGAGGCGGAGAATCACGGCTCCTGACGGGCGGGGCAGTCCCCGCCCACCGGACGGCCCCATGTTTCCACTCCGTACCGTGGTGGTGGGGACGTTCCTCCCCACCGTACTGTTCGAGATGGGGATTGGCGCGATCATGCCGATCGTGGCTGCCACGGCCACCAGTTTCGGCGCCTCGCTCGAACTCGCGGGACTGCTCCTAGCGCTGATCCCGGTGGGACAACTCATCGCGGACATCCCGGCGGGCATCCTCGCGGCGCGGATCGGGGACCGGCCAGCCATGATCGTGGCGGGCCTGTTCGCCATGGTCGCGTGCGTGGGGGCGGCGCTCGCTACCTCGGTAGCGCTACTCGCGGCGGCAATGCTCGGGATCGGCGGCGCCTCCGCCGTGTACTTCCTCGCGCGGCAGTCCTACCTCACGGAGGTCACAGATCCGCTGCGGCGGGCACGCGTGCTCTCCACCCTGGGCGGCGTGCACCGGATCGGCCTGTTCCTCGGCCCGTTCCTGGGTGCGGCGCTGATCTCCGTGTGGTCGCTCGGGATCGTGTACTGGGTGGCGGCGGGGCTCGCTCTCGCCTCCGTGATCGTGGCCGCGCTTTCCGGCCCCGACCGCCCGCGGGGCAGCAGAGCGGACCGGGCCGCACAGAAGCGCGAGCGGCCGATAGGGATGGGCCAGGTGTTCCGGGAGCACTGGCAGGTGCTCGCCACGCTCGGGATTGCGGTGCTCCTGATAGGCGCGGTGCGCGGGGCGCGCACCACCGTGTTGCCGCTGTGGGCGGAGCACATTGGACTCGATCCGGCGCTCACCTCGGTGGTGTTTGGCGTGGCCAACGCGTGCGACGCGCTCCTCTTCTATCCGGCGGGCTGGATCATGGACCGCTTCGGGCGCCTCGCGATCGGGGTGCCCTCCATGCTCGCGATGGGCGTGGGCCTCGCAGTGCTGCCGTTCACGGACGACCTCGTGGGCATCACGGTGGTGGCGGTGATCCTGGGGCTCGGCAACGGGCTCAGCTCCGGGATCCTCATGACGCTCGGGGCGGACGTGGCGCCGGCGGGCGCCCGCAGCCAGTTCCTCGCGTTGTGGCGGGTACTCACCGATTTCGGCACGATGAGCGGGCCGCTGATCCTGTCGCTCGCCGCCGCGCTCGGCTCGCTCGCCGTGGGTGTGTGGGTGACCGGCGGGTTCTCGCTGGCGGCCGTGGGAGCCCAGGTGCGGTGGGTGCCGCGGCACACGGTGCACGCCTCGAACCGGACCCGGCGGGCGGCTGGACTCCTCTAGAGCTGTGCGCGGGCCTTCGCCCTGACATCTGCCCGGACGGCCCAGATGCACGCGAGCACGCCGAGTGCGGCGCCGGTGAGGGCGATGTCCCGCGCGAGCGTCCCGAGATCGAGCACCAGCACCAGGACGAGCCCCACAACCCAGGCGGCGAGCCCGGCGAGCGAGAGGCGCAGCATCCGCACCCGCGCAGCGGGCATGGGGGTCAGGTCCGGCCGCGTGAGGCCCGAACTGGCCCCCGCGGACGCGGATGATACCGAGGAAACGGAACTGCCGCCGTCGGAGGGCAACCCAGTTGCCGGGGAGGTGGGGGACGGGAGGTGGGCTTCATCGTCGGAAATAGGGGCCACACAGAGGATTCTCTCACCTGAGGTGGCCAACACAACATCTTCACGATTCGTCCCCAATTGCTCCTTCGGGGCAGAATGTGCGGGTGACTACCCCCTCGAGCGCCACGCGCTCTCCCCAGCAGACTCCGGTCAGCCCGTCCTGGCTGGAGCAGACGTTCAAGATCACGGAGCGGGGCTCCACGGTGGGTCAGGAGATCCGCGGTGGGCTCGTGACCTTCTTCGCGATGGCGTACATCCTCGTGGTGAACGCCTCCATCCTCGGCCTGGTGGCGCCCGAGGGCGTCTCCACCGCCGCGATCGCCGCCGGAACCGCACTCGTGGCCGGCGTGATGTCCATCCTCATGGGCGTGGTGGCCAACTTCCCACTCGCCCTCGCCGCCGGCATGGGACTGAACGCCATGGTGACCTTCACGCTCGTGATGGGCATGGGCCTCACCTATGGCGAGGCCATGGGCCTCATCTTCTGGGAGGGCGTGCTCATCACGGTCCTCGTGATGACCGGCTTCCGCGAGGCCGTCTTCAAGGCGGTCCCCGGCCAGCTCAAGATTGCGATCTCCGTGGGGATCGGCCTCTTCATCGCCTTCATCGGCCTCCTGAACGCGGGCATCATCCGCCCCGGCGGCACCCCGGTCCAGCTCGGTATCGAGGGTTCGCTCGACGGCTGGCCGGCCTTCGTGTTCGTGTTCGGCCTGCTGCTCACGATCGTCCTCTACGTCCGCAAGGTGAATGGCGCGGTGCTCATCGGCATCATCGCCTCCACCGTGCTTGCGGTGATCGTGGAGGCCGTCACCAAGCTCGGCCCCATGAGCGAGGAGAACCCCACCGGCTGGGGCCTGAACGTGCCGGCCGTGACCGAGAGCCCGATCGCCATCCCGGACCTCTCCACG
The DNA here is from genome assembly GCA_012513625.1 of Actinomycetales bacterium. Lineage (GTDB taxonomy): Bacteria > Actinomycetota > Actinomycetes > Actinomycetales > Actinomycetaceae > JAAZBW01. Next base: position 5,401 of record JAAZBW010000162.1, read on the forward strand.
TTCGGCCAGATCGATTTCTTCGGTGCGTTCGTGAACGCGCCGATCGTCTCCGTGGTGCTCGTGATCTTCTCGCTCCTGCTCGCCGACTTCTTCGACACCATGGGCACCATGGTGGCCATCGGAGCCGAGGCCAATCTGCTGGACGAGCACGGCAACCCGCCGAACTCCCGCAACATCCTCCTCATCGACTCCCTCGGCGCCGTGTTCGGCGGACTCGGCGGTGTTTCCTCCAACACGTCCTACGTGGAGTCCTCGGCGGGTGTGGGTGAGGGCGCACGCACCGGCCTCGCGGCCGTGACCACCGGCGTGCTGTTCCTCGCCTCCATGTTCATCGCGCCGATCGTGGAGATCGTGCCCTCCGAGGCCGCCTCCACCGCGCTCGTGTTCGTGGGCTTCCTGATGATGACCCAGGTTGCGGGCATCAACTGGAAGGACCCGGAGAACGCGATCCCGGCCTACCTGACCATCGCGATGATGCCCTTCGCCTACTCCATCACCGTGGGAATCGGCGTGGGCTTCATCGTGTGGTGGGTGATCAAGCTGGCCAAGGGCAAGCTGGCCCAGATCCACCCGCTCATGTGGGTCTCCGCGATCCTGTTCATCATCTACTTCACTCTCGGCCCCATCATGAGGCTGTTCGCCTAACTGCTGTTCCTGCGCCGACTGTGTGCCCAAAGTTCCAACTTTGGGCACACAGTCGGCGTTTTGGGCGCAGCCGGTGGGCGGGGCGAAGGCACTCCA
>JAAZBW010000163.1 GCA_012513625.1 Actinomycetales bacterium
CGGAGCCGCTGCCGCCACCACCACAGGGCCGGCACCGTGAGCACCAGCACGAGCGCCGCCACCGGGAAGATCTCCGGTCCCGGTACGGGCCGAATCACGCCCAGCTCCTCGTAGGTGGCTCCCGCCCCCGAGATCACGGCTGCGCCCACAAGCGGCCCGATCACCATCGGGACCAGCACCAGTGCAATCATGCGCAGGCCCTGGATCACGCCGGCGCGATCCAGCGGCGTGGAATCGCGGACCATCGCGGCCACCGTGGCGTTGCAGGAGAGCATGCCCGCCATCGCCACGATTCCCACCACGATCACGGGCACTAGCTCGCGCGCGAACCAGAAGCCGAGCAGTCCCACCAGGTAGAGGGCCGCCACGGGGAGGAGGAAGGCGTCCTTCCCCACGCGGTCCATCACGCGCCCGCCCACCATCGTGAACAGCGAGGCCACCACCAGCACCACGCCGAGTACCAGCGCGTACGGCACGGCGAGGTAGTTCTGCAGGTAGATGATCAGGTACGGGAGGAACACCTGCGAGGCGATCCCGAGGCAGGCCATGATCGCCAGCGTCACGAACAGCACCGGGTTCGCGCGCACGGCCGCGGGCTTCAGCTCATCGAGGATGGCGCGGAGCGCCGGGGTCTCGCGCCGCGGGATCGACCGGTCCTCCATGAGGAACCATGCGGCCACTCCCGCAACCGCGGTCACCGCACCCACGATCCCGAAGAACGCCATCCAGTTCCCCGCCTGCGTGAGCGGATCGAGGACGCCGAACACCAGCAGCATCGCGAGCAGCGGGAACACGGAGAGCACGCCGTCCACCCGGCCCCGGTTGGCGGGCACGGTGGAGTCGGTGACCCAGGCGTTGAAGGCACCGTCGTTGGCGCCGGCGCCGAACACGGACATGACGGCGTCCAACGCGATGATCCCGACCGCGGCGAGGGTGACGCCTGCGGCAGCGACGGGAGCTGCGCCGTCGTGACCTCCGAAAAGGCCGAAGGAGGCGGTGATGATTCCCCAGATCACGTACCCCACGGCCACGAACGGGCGGCGGGCGCCCGCGCGGTCGGACCAGGCGCCCACGAGCATCGCGGCCACGGTGGCGGCCACGGCAGAGATCGCCACCATCGCGGCGATCACGGCAGGGTCCGGGGAGATGCGCTCGTAGACGAACAGGTTCAGGTACATGTTCTCGATGGTCCAGGCGAGCTGTCCCACCAGCCCGACGACGACCACCACCCACCACGTCCGCGCACCGAGGGGTGGGGCCTGGGTTCCGTCAGCCGGGGGCTGGGGTGCGGTGGGCGCGGAGGCGGGGGCGTGCGAACCTGCCGCGCGTGTGCCGGGCGCGGAGGTGGGGGTGGCGGGCGAAGGGGCGGGAACGGCCGGCGCGGATGCCGCTTGCTGATTCTGCTCGGCCACGCGGGCCACCTCCTCGTTGACGTGTTGTGAGCATGATGTCACGCCGCCCGGGGATCACGGATTCGGCGCCGCTGTGCACCCAAATCCAGGCGCCGGCATGGGTGAGCCTGGGGATGCGAGCCGTTCCTGTCAGCCCCCGACCCTAGGCTTCCTCCCATGGACCTCTCGCCGCTCTCCCGCCCGTTCGAGGCTCGCGCGCTCCTCCAGTTCGCCCGCCCCGCCGCGGTCCCGGGCGGGTTCGCGTGGCTCGACGACCACGGCGCCCCCGACCTCACGAGGCCCATCCACCTCTGGATCA
>JAAZBW010000012.1 GCA_012513625.1 Actinomycetales bacterium
GCCCGAAGCTGCGCGAGCCGGCTGCCGCCCCAGCGCCCGAAGCTGCGGGAGACGGCTGCCGCCCCAACGCTCGAAGCCACTCGCACAGCCCCTCCTCACCGATGACAACGGCAGTTGCCTCCGACTGATGCGCTTCAAAGGTCATTTTCGCGCTGCTCTCGGAGGCAACTGTCAGGTTTGTCAGTTGCCACGCGGCGGAGCAGCGGCGGAGAGTCCCAAACGACGGCAGTCCGCCACCCCGCGTTGTTGGCCACCGGACTGTTGGCCTGCGCCCGGCAGTCCGCCACCCCGCGTTGTGGGCCACCGGACTGTTGGCCTACGCCCGACATGCCGCCACCCCCGACGCCACCCCCAACGCCACCCCGGCTCCCGACGCCACCCCAGCCACCCCGGCCCCCGTGATCCGCGCCGAGAACCTCACCAAGCACTACGGCGAGGTCAAGGCGGTGGACGGCATCTCATTCGAGGTGCAGCCGGGGGAGTCCTTCGGCCTGCTCGGACCGAACGGCGCCGGGAAATCAACCACCATGCGCATGATCGGCGGCACCCTGATGCGCACAGGCGGGACACTCACGGTCTCCGGCATGGACCCCGAGACAAACGGCCCCGAGGTCCGCGCCCACCTCGGTGTGGTCCCCCAGCAGGACAACCTCGATGAAGAGCTCCGCGTCCGCGAGAACATCGTGATCTACGGCCGCTACTTCGGCCTGCCCTACTGGTGGCTGCGCCCCAAGGCCGAGGAGTTGCTGAAGTTCGCGCAGCTCACCGAGAAGGCCACCACCAAGGTCTCCGAACTCTCCGGCGGTATGAAGCGCCGCCTCACCATCGCCCGCGGCCTCGTCAACGAGCCCAAGGTCCTCCTCCTGGACGAGCCCACCACCGGCCTCGATCCCCAGGCCCGCCACATCCTCTGGGACCGCCTCTTTCGCCTGAAAGAAGAAGGTGTCACCCTCATCGTCACCACCCACTTCATGGACGAGGCCGAGCAACTCTGCGACCGCCTCATCGTGATCGACAAGGGCCGCATCATGGCCGAGGGCTCCCCCCAGGCGCTCATCCGCCAGTACTCCACGCGCGAGGTGGCCGAGGTCCGCTTCGGCGCCTCCTCCAACGGCGAGGCCGTCGCTCGCCTCGAGGGGATCGGCGTACGCCAGGAGGTCCTCCCCGACCGCATCCTCATCTACTCCGAGTCCGGCGAGGCCGCCCTCGAGGAGGTCCACGCCCGCGGCCTCCAGCCCCGCACGAGCCTCGTGCGCCGCTCCTCCCTGGAGGACGTCTTCCTCCACCTCACGGGGAGGAGCCTCATTGACTGAGCCCACCCGTCCCCCCACTCCCGGCAGCCCCGACGACGCCGCGCACCTCCCGCCGTCGTCCCTCCCGGGCGCTACCACCACTCCCGGCACAGCCCCACGCTCCACCGCCACCCAGCAGATCGCCACCGCGGACATCGGGGCCGTCTACACCGGCCTGCCCACCACGCCCCTCCAGCAGGCAGCAGCCGCGCGACGCTGGGGCTGGTGGTACTTCGCCGAGCACTGGGCGCGGAACACGCGCTCCTACATCGTGGGCGTGCTGTTCTACGATCTGGGCGCGCTCTTCCTGAACCTCGTGGCCCTCGGGCTCGCGCTCGGCACGCTCGTGGATGCGGGAACCGGCGCCGTGGACGGCGTCTCCTACCTCATGTTCGTGGCCCCCGCCCTCGTGGTCTCGGCCGCCGTGATGACGGAGGCGGGAGAGATGACCTACCCGGTGATGGAGGGCTTCAAGTGGCGCCGCCTCTACTACGGCCCGTCCGCCGGCCCCCTCACGGGCGGACAGATCGCGTTCGGGCACCAGCTCGTGACGATCGGCCGGCTCATCCTCCAGGGCATCTTCGCGCTGCTCATGCTGTGGGCGTTCGGCGCGCTCGCGAGCCCGTGGTCGTGGCTGATTGTGCCGATCTCCCTGCTCGCAGGCCTCGCGTTCGGAGCGCCGCTGCAGGCGTACGCCGCCACGCTGAAGGATGAGGGGTTCTCCTTCTCCGCAATCCAACGGTTCGTGGTGATGCCCATGTTCCTGTTCGCCGGCACGTTCTTCCCGCTCAC
>JAAZBW010000164.1 GCA_012513625.1 Actinomycetales bacterium
CCGAGGTGGTGGGCATGATCGAGGAGGTCGTGGGAGCGGGCCGCCCGCTCGCGTCCTCGGTGGTGCTCGAACACGCCGAGACCGCGCCGCCCGTGCTCACCCACGCCGTGTACCGGATCCTCCAGGAACTGCTCACCAACACGCAGAAGCACGCCCCCGGCTCGCCGGTGCGGGTCCGCGTCGCGGGAGGTCCGGGGCGCGGCATCCACATCGAGGTCGCCAATCCCGCCCCGCGGCCCGACGACGCAGGGTTCGCCTCCCCTCGGCCGCGCCGTCGGACGGTGGGTACGTTCCGCCGTCGGACGGTGGGTACGTTCCGCCGTCGGATGGGGGTGTGCGCGCGGCGTTGGGAAGGCCGTCGACGGGAGGGACCGGCCTGACGGGGGTGAGGGAGCGGGCGGACGCGCTCGGGGGCGCCGTGCGGGTGGAGCCGGGCCCGCCGGAATTCGTGGTGCGCGTGGACCTGCCGTGGCGGGTGGCGTAGGGCCCGCGTCCGTGTCAGCGAGGGCGGGTAGCCTCGGGGACTATGAGCGAGGTGCGGCCGATCCGGGTGCTGGTGGTGGACGATGATCCGTTGCTGTGCACGGGCATGCGGTACCTGATCGGCGCGGGCAGCAAGGGTGAGATCGAGGTGGTGGCCACCGCGCACAACGGCAAGGAGGCGATCACCGCGGTGCTCGCGCACCGGCCGGATGTGGTGTTGATGGACATCGCGATGCCGGTGATGGACGGGCTCACGGCCACGGCGCGGATCCGGGAGATGGCCGAACCACCACAGGTGCTCGTGATCACCACGTTTGACGCCGAGGATGAACCGATCCGCGCGGCCGCTGCCGGGGCCAGCGGGTTCCTGCTGAAGAGCGAGGGACCACGTGAGATCATCGGGGCGATCCGGGCGGTGGCCGCCGGTGAGGGAGCCCTCTCGCGGCGGACGGCGCGGCAGCTGCTGGACCATGTGGGGGCCTCCGAGCAGAGCCAGGAGAGGCAGCGGGCGAGGGTCCTCGTGGCGCGCCTGACCGAGCGCGAGCTCGCAGTTGCGCGGCTCGTGGCGCGGGGCTACTCGAATGCGGAGGTCGCCGCGGAGTTGCACCTCTCCGAAAGCACGGTGAAAACGCACCTGACAGCCGCGCAGGAGAAACTCGGCGCGAAGAACCGGGTGATGGTGGCCGTGGAGGTCACGCGGGCGCGGTAGGTGCCGATATCCTCGCCGACTGTGTGATTCACTCCCGCCGGAGCTGGCCATCACCCCACATCCCGGGCGGAGAAACAGGAATGGGTGGGATCGAGAGGGATTGACCCTGACGAACCCACCCAAGGGTGGCGCCGCGACCGGCTGACCGGCGGCTGTTGGTTGACGGATGGCTACTCGAAGTCGCCACCCTCGTCCGTGGTGTCTGCGGCGGCCTCGGGGCCGTCCGCGAGCAGGCGGTAGATCGTGCGCCTGGCGTCATCGAGCACTTGGGCGGCCGAGGTGGCGAGTTCCGGATCACCGGAACGCTCCACGCTCTTGATCGCCAGCATCAGCTGGCCCATGGCCGCGCGCACGGCGTCTCCGCCGCGCTCCGTCTGGGCGCGTGCCGCCTGGTCCCACGGCTTCGGCTTCTCGCCATGCGCCGTGACCTGGGCCTGGCCGGCCTCGGTGAGGCGGAGCATCTGGCGTCCGCCATCCTCGAAGGCCTCCACGAGGCCCTCGTCCTGGAGCTGTGCGAGCGCCGGGTACATGGCACCGGAACTCACGCGCCAGGCACCTTCCGACCGCTCGGAGAGCTCCCGCATCATCTGGTAGCCGTTGTTCGGCTGCTCGGAGAGGAGCAGGAGGACCGCAGTCCTCACGTCCCCGCGGCGTGCACGCCGCGGTCCGCCGCCGCGACCACCGTGGCCGCCGCGTCCGTACCCGTGTCCGGGTCCGCCGTGCCGGTGGCCACCGGGGCCGCCCTGGCCTCCTGGGCCATCGCCGTAGTCGGAACCCTCGGGCCCACGCCTCGGCTTGTCGTATCCGTAGCCCTCGGACCGGCGACCTTCGTAGCCGCGGCCGTCAAAGCCCCGACCCTCAGACCTGCGGCCCTCAAAGCCTCGTCCCTCCCGGCCACCTGGGCCGCGCTCGAAGCCGCGCTCGAAGCCGCGCTCTGCGCGACCCCGTCCACGACCCTCACCACGCGAGCCGTAGCCCCCGCGGGTCTCGTTCCATTCCATGCCCCGCTCGTCGAATCGGCGGGAGCCGCGGCCGCGTCGGCCGCCAAAGTCAGTGTGGTTGTGCATCCCCATGGGATGTCCCCCTTTCGTCATGGCCCGCCAGTTGCGAACCTGATGAAAGATTAACGCTATATCGATAGCGTGTCAAGACATGTCGATAGCGATGCGGTGGTGACGTGCATCACGGCTCGAGCCGGGTGATCCGCCGCCATTCCCCAGGGCCCTATTCCAGACGCCGCATCGGACCACCGCACAGACCACCGCGCCGGACCACCGCACCGACCACCGCACCGACCACCGCA
>JAAZBW010000165.1 GCA_012513625.1 Actinomycetales bacterium
CCTCCTGCAGGGGCGCGAGCGAATCGCGGAAGTCGCAGGCCTCCTGCGTACAGCCGGGTGTGCCGGCCTCGGGGTAGAAGTAGACCACCACGCCCCTGCCGCCCTTCTCGCTCACCTGGCGGAGGAGGTCCATGAGCTTCACCTCCCCGCGAGCGCCGTCCGCGAGTACGGCCTCGAGCGTAAATGTGGGAGCAGCGTGCCCCACGGCGGGAGCGTGATCGGAAAAGGGACTCTTCGACATACCCCGATCCTAGGCGCCCCGGACTTTCGGCACACACTCGGCGAGGAGCGGACCTCCTGCCGTCGCCGCCCTCGGCGAGAAGGGGGCCACCCGCCGTCGCAGGGCTCGGCGAGGAGGGGACCGCCCGCCGTCGCAGGCCTCGCCGGAACGGGACCAACTTTCGGCAGAGCAGCACCCGGAAGCACAAAACCCCGGAATCTCGCTGATTCCGGGGCCTGGTTGTACACCGCCTGGGATTCGAACCCAGAACCCACTGATTAAGAGTCAGTTGCTCTGCCGTTGAGCTAGCGGTGCCTAAGCGGAATCGACTTTACCAGCGTGGGAGGATCCTCCCCAAACGCTCCCAGTGTGACGTTGGACGCCCCGTCGCACGCTCAATGCCCTGCCCGCTCGGTCGGAGCCCCAGCTCACCCGGCCGTTCCCCCTCACACCCTCCCGGCTTCACTCCCGCCCATCACGGCAAACGCCTAGGCTGGGCCCAGCGAACAACGGCAGGAAGGCGCGGTGTGAGCGAACTCGCGAGCGGAGACCAGGGCCCCTGGCTCTCGCCCTACGATCTGGACATGGTGCGCCGGAAGGTCCCCATGGTCTACGTGGAGGCAATCCCGGTACGTCAGGGACCGGATGGCGATCTGGAGGCCGTCGGGATGCTCCTGCGGGCGAGTGCCGAGAGTGGGCTGCAGCGATCCTTCGTCTCGGGACGGGTGCTCTTTCACGAGACCCTCCGCGAGGCCCTGGCCCGGCACGTGGAGAAGGACCTCGGCCCCATGGCCTTCCCCCGCCTCCCCTCCACGCCGGTTCCGCTCACCGTGGCCCAGTACTTCCCCACGGAGGGTTACGGGTTCCACGATCCGCGGCAGCACTCGGTCTCCCTCGTCTACCCGGTACCGATCGAGGGGGAACCGACCCCCTCTGATGACGCCCTCGACTTCTCCTGGTTCACCCTCGAACACTGCCACGATCCGGCACTCCAGGCGGAGATGGTGGACGGGCATGCCCAACTCCTCTGCCTCCTGCTGAACGCCTCGGGGAAGTACGCATGAGCACGCCGGGTCCACCCGGCCCTGCGGGTCCACCCGGCACTGCGGGTCCTCGGGGCACCCGGGACATCCCCGCCTCCTCCCCCTCGCCTCTCGAGCCCTCTCTCGAGAAGGACGACATCCCCGCGATCACCGCGGACCTCGTCCTGGTCTTCGCGTTCGCCACGATCGGCCGGATGCAGCACGCCGAACCGCTCACGATCGCGGACCTCGCCTACACGGCGCTCCCCTTCTGGGTGGGGGCACTCATTGGCCACGTGATCCTTCGTTTCGCGCGGAAGAACCCGCGCAGCCTCCCCTGGGGCGGATTCTTGGTGGTGTCCACCTGGACGCTCGGCCACGCCGGTCGGCTCATGCTCGACCAGGGCAGCGATCCGGCGTTCCTCGCCGTCTCCGCCGCCTTCCTCGCTCTCTTCCTGCTCGGATGGCGGCTCGTGCTCACACTCGTCGTGAGACGACGGAGGCAATATCGTCCGTGAGGAGCCGCAGCGCCTTCGCTCGGTGCGAGATCGAGTTCTTCTCTTCCGCGGTCAGTTCCGCGAGGGAGCGTGCGTGTCCGATCGGCTGGAAGATGGGGTCGTAGCCGAAGCCGTTCTCCCCGCGGGGCCGGCGCAGCAGTACGCCCACCAGCTCCCCGTACTCGGTGCGTGAGTGGCCGTCCGGTGTCACCAGGGTGGCTGCGCACACGAATTTGGCGCGCCGGTGGTGGTCGGGCACGTCTGCCAGCTGCTCCAGTAGGAGTTCAAGATTCTCCTCGTCGTTGGAATGCGCCCCCGCCCAGCGCGCCGAGAACACTCCAGGAGCCGCCCCCATCACATCCACCACGAGGCCAGAATCGTCCGCCACGGCGGGAAGGCCGCTCGCCTCCGCCACCGCCCGCGCCTTGACCAACGAGTTCTCCTCGAACGTCACTCCATCTTCCGTGGGAGAGGGCAGGCCCAGATCCCGCAGCCCGATCACGGTGTCCTCCCGGAAGCCCTGGATGGCCTCGCGCAGGATCTCGCGAAGCTCCTTCACCTTGTTCTGGTTGCCGGTCGCGAGCACGAGCCGCGCGCCCTCCGGAATCGGACTCATGGGAGAGAGCCGTCCGGGGCTTTGACCCATCAGTCCGCCCGCGTAGCCGTCCGTGACGCTCATGCACCCTCCCGGGAATTCACAACAGGTGCTTACAGTCTGACCGCGAGCGCCGCCTGCTGCATCTCGGTGAGCCGCGCGGCGCCCGTCACCGCGAGGTCCAGCAGTGCGTCCAGTTCCGCCCGGTCGAATGGCGCACCCTCGGCGGTGCCCTGCACCTCCACGAACGAGCCGCTGCCCGTGATCACCACGTTCATGTCCGTCTCTGCGCGCACGTCCTCCTCATAGGGCAGGTCCAGGCACGGCGTGCCATCCACGATCCCCACCGAGACGGCCGCCACCGAGTCCTTCAGCGCCTTCGCGCCGGGCGCGATGTGTCCCCTCTCCTTCCCCCACGCGATCGCGTCCGCAAGCGCCACGTAGGCTCCCGTGATCGCCGCGGTGCGGGTGCCGCCGTCCGCCTGGAGCACGTCGCAGTCGATCTGGATGGTGTTCTCCCCGAGAGAGCCGTAGTCCACCACCGCGCGGAGGCTGCGCCCCACGAGACGCGAGATCTCGTGCGTGCGCCCTCCGATCCGTCCCCTCACAGATTCCCGGTCCGAGCGCGTGTTGGTGGCCCGCGGCAGCATCGCGTACTCGGCGGTCACCCACCCGAGCTTCGATCCTGTGCGCCAGCGAGGCACGCGCGGGCTGAAGCTCGCGGCGCACAGCACGCGCGTCCCGCCGAACTCGATGAGGACCGATCCCTCGGCGTAGTCGAGCCAGTTCCGGGTGATGGTGACGGGCCGGAGTTCGTCGATCGCGCGGCCGTCTGTTCGGGAGAAGTTCATGGGTGCGACCCTACCGTGACGGCACGCGCGCCCCACGCACCTATCCGACGACGACACAGGCCCACCCGCCGTCGTCGACGCGCATCGGCCCGGTACCCCCGACGACGCAGGCGCACCCGCCGTCGTCGACGCGCATCGGCCCAGGCTACTGGTCCGTCAGAGGCGCCAGGTGGCCCCGGCCCTCGCCACCTCGACGGGTCCCGAGAAGGCGTCCGCGGCGGGCTCGGCCACGTCCGCCGGGTCGGTCCAGGGCTGGATGTGGGTGAGGACGAGCCGGCCGACGCGCGCGTCCGCGGCGGCCTGACCTGCCCGCGAGCCGGTGAGGTGGATGCCGCGCGGCTCGCGTCCGCCATCCACGAAGCCGGCCTCGGCGAGGAGGAGATCCGCGCCCTCGGCCGCGGAGACCAGACCCGCGCAGTAGTCCGTGTCCCCCGAGAAGGTGAGGGTGGCGTCCCCTCCCGTCTCGGAGGGCGCCGTGATGCGGATCGCGTACGCCTCCACGGGGTGATCCACCCGGTAGGGCTCCACCCGGAAGGGGCCCACCTGAACAGCGGTGCGGTCGGCGTGGTTCCGGAAGTAGAACTCGCCGGAGTAGTCCTCCTCGGGGCCGTCTCCACCCACCCCGCGCACGCGCTCGAGGGCGCCCGCGGGTGCGAACACGGTCACGGGGCCGAGGGCACCGTTCGGGTGCCAGCGGCGGTAGACGTGGTAGGAGATCATGTCCGACATGTGGTCTGCGTGCAGGTGTGAGAGCAGCACGGCGTCCACCTGCCCGGGGTCAATCACTGTCATGAGCTTCCCGAACGCGCCGGGGCCGAGGTCGAGGACCACGGACCAGGTACGGGGAGCTCCGTCCTCGCCGGGGCCCTCCGCCTGCACCAGGTAGCAGGACGCCGGGGAATCTGGGCCGGACATCGAGCCGGTGCAGCCGATCACGGACAACCTCATGCAGTGATCTCCTGGAGTGTCTCGATGGGGTCCACGCGGGCCACCTCGGGGAGGAAGCGGCGTGCGAGGGCCTGGAACGAGTCGGGCTCGCCGGTGGCAAGGAACTGGTACGAGGGGGTGCTGGTGATATCTGCGAGGAGTTCGTAGCGCGTGAGGGTGCGGTAGAGGTCCCTCGCCGTCTCGTCCGCGGAGGAGACGAGCGTGACGTCCTCCCCCATCACGTAGGAGATGACGCCGGCAAGCAGCGGGTAGTGGGTGCAGCCGAGCACGAGGGTGTCCACGCCGGCCTCCTTCACCGGCTCCAGGTAGGAGCGGGCGATATCCACGATCTCCGGGCCGGCCGTGATGCCGCGCTCGACGAAGTCCACGAACCGCGGGCAGGCCTGCATCGTGAGGCTGAGGTGAGGGGCCGCGGCGAACGTGTCCCGGTAGGCGCCCGAGGTGATGGTGGCCTCGGTGCCAATCACGCCCACCCGGTTGTTGCGGGTGGCGGCGACCGCGCGGCGCACGGCCGGCTGGATGACCTCCACCACGGGGATGCCGGCGTCCATCGTGTAGCGCTCACGGGCGTCACGCAGCGTGGCGGCGGAGGCGGAGTTGCAGGCAATCACGAGTGCCTTGACCCCGGAGACCACGAGGCGGTCCATCACGTCGATCGCGAGTTCGCGCACGCGCGCGATGGGCTTCGGACCGTACGGAGAGTTCGCCGTGTCCCCGATGTAGGTGATGGATTCGGCGGGCAGGAGGTCGATCATGGCCCTGGCCACCGTCAGTCCCCCGACGCCACTGTCGAAGACCCCAATCGGCGCGCTTTTCACAGATTCAAGCGTAGTTCTCCCGGGCAGGCGCGAACATGTTGGAGGGGCGTGAGACTAGCCACGGAGGCGGCCCGCCCGACCACCGCCAGTGCCCGCCCGTTTGGGTCAGTCCCTCCGGCCTCTACGTCCGTCTGGCCGCTACGCCCGCCCGGCCACCGCCTGCAGGAGCGACTCCTGCCACCAGGTCACCCCCGAGTAGAGCGAGGCGA
>JAAZBW010000166.1 GCA_012513625.1 Actinomycetales bacterium
TGACGCGGGAGTACTACTTCAACGACCACGGTGCGCAGATCGACCGCTTCGTGCGTTCGCTAATCGCCCGCGCGCGGAACGAGGAGCCGCCGGAGGACGGCTACGCCGGGGAGTACATCACCGAGATCGCGAACCGGGTGCTCGAAGCCCGCGCCGCCGGCGGCGCCCAGGACCCGCGCCTCCTCCCGAGCGATGAGGAGGCGGAGGTCTTCCGCAGCCTCGGCGTGGGATTCATGTTCGAGGAGATCCGGCAGAAGCTCTCCGAATTCGGGGTGGAATTCGACGTGTACTTCCACGAGGACACGCTGCACGAGTCGGGCGCGGTCGCGAAGGCACTCGAGGTGCTGAGCGAGCGCGGCCACGTGTTCGAGGATGGGGGCGCCACCTGGGTCCGCACCACCGAGTTCGGGGATGACAAGGACCGCGTGGTCATCAAGTCGGACGGCGAGGCTGCCTACTTCGCGGGCGATGTGGCCTACTACCTCGACAAGCGTGAGAGGGGCGCCGATCACGTGATCATCATGCTCGGCGCGGACCACCACGGGTACGTGGGCCGGATGTACGCGATGGCCCGTGCCTTCGGAGACACGGCGGGTGCGGGCCAGAACCTCGAGATTCTCATCGGCCAGCTCGTGAACCTCGTGCGTGACGGCCAGCCCGTGCGGATGTCCAAGCGCGCCGGCACGGTGCTCACCCTGGATGATCTGGTGGACGCCGTGGGAGTGGACGCTGCGCGCTACTCGCTCTCCCGCGCCTCGGTGGACACCACCCTCCAGATCGACCTGGACCTCATCACCTCCCGCACGAACGAGAACCCCGTCTTCTACGTCCAGTACGCCCACGCCCGCACCCGGGCCGTGGCCAGGAACGCGGACGAGCACGCCGTGCGCCGTGCGGACGCGTTCGTGCCGGCCCTGCTCAACGACGTCTCCGAGACCGAGTTGCTCGGCAAGCTCGCTGAGTTCCCGGGGATCGTCACGATTGCCGCACAGATGCGCGAGCCGCACCGCGTGGCCCGCTACCTGGAGGAGCTCGCGGGCGCCTACCACACGCGGTACGACCGCTGCCGGGTCACCCCGCGCGCGGACGAGCCGGTGGACGACGCGCACCGCACCCGCCTCTGGATCAACGACGCCGTGGCGCAGGTGATCCGCAACGGCCTCGGCCTGCTCGGCGTGGGCGCGCCGGACCGGATGTAGGGGAGGGGACCAGCCGTGACCCGCCAACTCCACGACGACGACGACGCTTCCGCCGCGCTCGCCACCCCCGGCGCCTCGCCGAGCCTTGAGCCCGCCGGCGCCGCGCCGGGTCCCGAGTTCGCCGGTGCCTTCGGTACGGCGCCCGAGTTCGCCGGCGCCTCCGGTACGGCGCCCGGATCGCGGGACGCGCAGGCCCCCAACCCGTGGCCCGCCACGTGGGTCCCCGCGCGGGGGGAGGAGCCCGGGAGGATCGGTGGGCGAGCAGTGACGGGGCTGGCACGGGACTACGGGACCCCCGTTTTCGTCGTCGACCTTGCCGAACTGACCGGCCGGATGGACGCGTGGGTGCAGGGCGCGGCCGCGGCGTTCGCGCCGGAGCACGGGCTCGCGGGGGCGGATGTGTACTACGCCTCGAAGGCGTTCACGTGCACGGCGATCATCCGCCTCGCCCGCGCGCACGGGATGCGCGTGGACGTGGCGAGCGGAGGCGAACTTGCGGTGGCGCTCGCGGCAGGGATGCCCGGGGAGCACATAGGGCTGCACGGGAACAACAAGTCGGAGGCGGAGCTGCGTGCGGCGCTCGAGGCGGGTGTAGGGCGGATCGTGGCGGACTCGCTCTCCGAGATCGAGCTGCTGGAGTCCCTCGCGGCCGAGCGGGGCGATGAGTCCGTCCCGGTGTTCCTCCGTGTCACCACCGGCGTCCACGCCGGAGCCAACGAGTACGTCTCCACCGCGCACGAGGACCAGAAGTTCGGCCTCTCCGCTGCCTCGGGCGCCGCGATGGAGGCCGCCCGCGCCGTGGTGGCCGCGCCACACCTCCGGCTCGCTGGCCTGCACATGCACATCGGCTCCCAGATCTTCGGCCCCGAGGGTCACGAGGTCTCCGCCCGCGCGCTCCTGCGCCTGCGCTCGGAGATCGCCGTGGAAACCGGCGTGCTCGTGGACGAGGTGGACCTGGGCGGCGGCTTCGGCGTCACGTACGTTGACGAGGCACCCATGGCCATACGGGAGATGATCGCCGCGCTCGCGGCCGCCGTGCGCGAGGAGTGCACGGAGCGGGGCGCCGCGCCCCCGCGGATCTCCTTCGAGCCGGGCCGGAGTGTGGTGGGGCCCGCCATGGTCACGCTCTATTCGGTGGGCACCACCAAGGAGGTGACCGTGGACGGCGGCGTGCGCTGGTACGTGGCCTTCGACGGCGGCATGACGGACAACGTGCTGCGCCCCATGCTCTACGGCTCCGAGTACGTGGCGGCCCCCGCCTCGCGGGATCCCGGGGGATCCCCGCGCCGCAGCAGGCTCGTGGGCAAGCACTGCGAATCGGGGGACATCATGATCCGCGACCTGGAGCTGCCCTCCGGCCTCTCTCGCGGCGACATCCTGGCAATCCCTGCTACCGGCGCCTACGGCCGCTCCATGGCGGGCAACTACAACATGCTGACCCGGCCGGCCGTCGTCGCTGTGGCGGAGGGCCGCGAGCCGGAGGTGTGGCTCCGCCGTGAGACGATCGACGACCTCCTGATCCTCGATCCCGGCGCACGCTAGCCCCACGGCGGGGCGGGTGCTCCCGTCCGCCAGGAGTGCTCGGCCTCGGGCCCGGGATTTCCAGGGCGGCTCATCATGACAACGGCAGTTGCCTCCGAGTGATGCGCGAAAATGGCCTCCGCCGCACCGTTCTCGGAGGCAACTGTCAGGTTCGCCGGTTGCCAACCGGCGGGAACCCGAGCCGCGCCGCCCGCCCGGCCCAGTGGACGCCCGGCCGGCGGAACCGCGCCGCCCGCTAGCATCAGGAGCATGTCTTCAGTGCGTGTTGCAGTGCTCGGTGCGGGCACGGTCGGTTCCCAGGTCATCCGCCTCCTCCAGGAGAGCGCGGACGATTTTGCGGCGCGGGCCGGCGCCCCGATCGAGCTGGTCGGTATCGGCGTGAGCTCGATTGAGAAGGAACGCGAACCCTGGATCGACCGCAGCCTCCTCACCACGGACCTCGCCGGCCTCACCACGTCCGCACAGATCGTGATTGAACTGATAGGCGGCATCGATCCCGCTCGTGACCTGGTGCTCTCGGCACTGAATGCCGGCGCCACCGTGGTTACGGGCAACAAGGCGCTGCTCGCCTCGCACGGGCCGGAGCTGTTCGAAGCGGCTGCGGCCTCCGGCGCGGACCTCTACTACGAGGCGGCCGTGGCAGGCGCCGTGCCGGTGGTCTATGCGCTGCGCGAGTCGCTCGCGGGGGACACGGTCACCCGCGTGCTCGGAATCGTGAACGGCACCACCAACTACATCCTCGATGAGATGGCCACCAAGGGCCTCGCCTTCGAGTCGGCGCTCGCGGACGCCCAGCGCCTCGGCTTCGCGGAGGCGGATCCCACCGCGGACGTGGACGGGCACGATGCCGCCGCGAAGGCCGCGCTCCTCGCCTCGCTCGCGTTCCACACGCGGGTGGCGATCGAGGACGTGGACACGGAGGGCATCCGGAGCGTCACCGCAGAGGACATCGAACTCGCGGAGTCTGCCGGTTACACCCTGAAGCTGCTTGCCATCGCAGATCGGCTCGCGGGCGGCGTCTCCGTGCGGGTCTCGCCCACGCTCGTGCCGCACGCCCACCCGCTCGCCGCCGTGCGCGGCTCCTTCAACGCCGTGGTGGTGGAGGCGGAGGCCGCGGACCGGCTCATGTTCTACGGCCGCGGCGCGGGCGGCGCCCCCACAGCCTCCGCCGTGCTCTCCGACGTGGTGGCGGCAGCCTCCCACAAGGTGCGCGGCGGCAACGCTCCGCGCGAGTCCGCGTACGCCGCACTGCCCGTGCTCGGCCCTGAGGATGCGCTCACGGCCCAGCAGATCCGCCTCCGGGTTTCGGACGAGCCGGGCGTGCTCGCCACCGTGGCCGGCGCGTTCGCCGCGCACGGCATCTCCATCGAGTCGGTCCGCCAACTGGCTGCCGAGAACGGGGACGCCGCCCTCTCCATCGTCACCCACGTGGCCCGTGCCGCAGCCCTCGCCGCCACCGTCTCGGACCTCGAGGCCGCCGCCAGTGTGCGCGAGGTCGTCTCCGTCCTCCCGGTGGAATCGGCGTGAGCCGGATCATTTCCGACGGCGTCACGCTCACCGTCCCTGCCACCTCGGCCAATCTGGGCGCGGGTTTCGACTCGCTCGGGATGGCGCTCGAGCTGCGGGACCGGGTGATCGTGCGCGCGGTGGCGGGGGAGACGCGCGTTGTGGTGCGCGGTGAGGGAGCCGAGACGGTTGGCTTCGGCGAGAACCACCTCGTGGTGCGCGCCATCCGGATCGGTCTCGAGTACGTGGGCGCGCCCCAGATCGGTATCGATCTCGTGTGCCACAACTCGATCCCGCACGCCCGCGGGCTCGGCTCCTCGGCGGCCGCGGCCGTGGTGGGGCTCGTGGCCGCGCGCGAGCTCGTCTCGGAGCCGGGCGAGTTGGACGACCAGACGATCCTTCAGCTCGCCACCGACCTCGAGGGCCACCCGGACAATGCCGCTCCTGCGCTCTTCGGGGGTGCCCGGCTCGCATGGATGGACGAGGGCCGGGCCCGCGCGCTCCCGCTCGAGGTGGCAGACTCGGTGGCCCCCGTGGCGCTGATCCCGCCCACCACCGCATCCACCTCCGGGGCGCGCGCCGCGCTCCCGCGCACGGTGCCCCATGCAGACGCGGTGTTCAACGTGCAGCGTTCCGCCCTGATGGTGGAGGCCCTGCGGCGGGGGGAACCGGAACTCCTGTTCACCGCCACGGACGACCGGCTGCACCAGCCCTACCGCGCGGAGGTGATGGCCGAGTCCCTGGAGCTCGTGGCCTCGCTCCGCTCCCGGGGGATCCCGGCAGCCCTCTCCGGCGCCGGGCCCACGGTCCTCGCCTTTTCCCGTCCGGACGATGCCCTCACCGCAGCGCTCGTGCGGCACGGCTGGAAGGTGCTGGCGCTCCCGCTCGCACGGGAGGGTGTCCGCCGCGTCTGATCCCGAGGATCCCGGACGGCTCCCGTCCACAGGAATGACCATTTGGGGCGGGTTTTGACGGACTCATCCGCGCGGCTGATATGCTGCTTCAGCACGCACGGTCGAGAGCGACCGCATCTGAGAGTGCATCAGCGTTTCTAGCCCTACGGGCAAGCGGCATTCCCACGTGCAGAACATTCACTTCAGGTCACCTGACCGAAGGAAGGAATCTCGTGACCCAACCCACCAGTGCAGCCCTGTCGAGCATGCGTCTTGCCGAGCTGCAGAACATGGCCTCGTCCATGGGGATCAAGAGCGTTTCGAAGTACCGCAAGGCGGACCTCGTTGACGTGATCCGCGGCCAGTCCGGTGCCTCTGCCACCCCCGCCGCCTCCAACGAAGCTCCCACCACCCGTTCCTCCCGTGGCCCCCGGAATGGCGACGGAGAGGCCGCCTCTCGTCCCGAGGCCGCCCACCGTCCCGAGGGCAGCCAGCGTTCGGAGCAGACCGAGCGTTCGGAGCAGTCCGAGCGTTCCGACGACGACGGTTCCGGCTCACGTCGCGACCGCACCGGGGGCGGGCGCCAGCAGGAGAGGCGTGACGACGGCGAGGACACCCGACGTCAGGACCAGCGCGAGGACGGCGGCCGTGGCCGCCAACAGCAGGGCCGCCGCGATCAGGACGGCCAGCAGGCCGAGGGCGGCGATGAGCCGCGCGGTCAGGGCCGCGGGTCCCGCCGTGCAGGCGCCCCCACGGGTGCCCCGCAGGAGCAGGATTCCGAGCGCGTCAAGCAGGACCTTATGCGTGAGCTCGAGAACGCCACCCAGCGCCGCAGCGAGAATCGTGAGCAGGGAGGCCGTGGCGGCCAGAACCAGCAGCGCCAGGGCAACCAGGGCGGTCAGGGTGGTCAGGGTGGTGGCCAGAACCAGCAGCGCCAGGGCGGACAGGGCGGACAGGGCGGCTACGGCGGTCAGGGCGGACAGGACCGCGATGAGGGCTCGCGCCGCTCGCGCTCCAGGGACCGCGGCCGGAACCGAAGCCGTGACCGGGACCGTGACCGCCGGCAGGGCCCGGACCACTCGGAGCCGGAGATTCGCGAGGACGACGTGGTGGTGCCGGTGGCCGGCATTCTCGACGTGCTCGAGAACTACGCATTTGTGCGCACCTCCGGCTACCTGCCGGGCCCGAACGACGTCTACGTGACGCTCGGCCAGGTGAAGAATTACGGCCTGCGGCGCGGCGACGCGGTGACCGGCGCCGTGCGCCAGCCGCACGAGGACGAGCAGCAGCGGAGCTCCCGCCAGAAGTTCAACGCACTCGTACGCCTCGACACGGTGAACGGGATGACGCCGGAAGACGCACGCCGTCGTCCCGACTTCCAGAAGCTCACCCCGCTGTACCCCACGGAGATGCTGCGGCTCGAAACCACGCCGAAGGCGATCACACCGCGTGTGATCGACCTCTTCTCGCCGATCGGCAAGGGCCAGCGTGGCCTGATCGTGGCGCCGCCGAAGGCCGGTAAGACCATCGTGATGCAGCAGCTCGCAAACGCGATCGCGGTGAACAACCCCGAGGCGCACCTCATGGTGGTGCTCGTGGACGAGCGCCCGGAGGAGGTCACGGATATGCAGCGGATGGTGAAGGGAGAGGTCATCGCCTCCACCTTCGACCGCCCCGCGTCCGACCACACCATCGTGGCCGAGCTCGCGATCGAGCGTGCCAAGCGGCTCGTGGAGATGGGCGGCGACGTAGTGGTGCTGCTCGACTCGCTCACCCGCCTCTCGCGTGCCTACAACCTCGCAGCTCCGGCCTCCGGCCGGATCCTCTCCGGAGGTGTGGATGCCGGGGCTCTCTACCCGCCCAAGAGGTTCTTCGGTGCCGCGCGCAACATCGAGGGCGGCGGCTCTCTCACGATCATCGCCTCGGCGCTCGTGGAGACCGGCTCCAAGATGGACGAGGTCATCTTCGAGGAGTTCAAGGGCACCGGAAACCTGGAGTTGCGCCTCTCCCGCCAGCTGGCGGACAAGCGCATCTTCCCCGCCGTGGACATCAATGCCTCCGGCACGCGCCGTGAGGAGTTGTTGCTCTCCTCGGAGGAGCTCAAGATCGTCTGGCGCCTGCGCCGGATCATGGGCGGGCTCGAGAAGGAGGCCGCGATCGAACTGGTGCTCGGGAAGCTGCGGGAGACGCAGTCGAACGCGGAGTTCCTGCTCGCCGTCTCGCGCACCACACCGGGCGGCAAGGACGAGCTCGCCGAGCTCGCCGCCGGGACGGGAGCCACCTCGGCCGAATAATCGGCGGCGGGGCGCGAGCCGGGTCCAGCTGAGTGCTCGGCCCCCGGGCCCGATGTGCCGGTGGCCGGGCCCGATGTGCCGGTGGCCGGGCCAGTTGTGCTGGTGGCCGGGCCAGTTGTGCCCGTGGCCGGGCCAGATGTGCTGGTGGCCGGGCCCGAGGTGCCGGTGGCCGGGCCCGATGTGCCGGTGGCCGGGCCAGATATGCCGGTGGCCGGGCCAGATGTGCTGGTGGCCGGGCCCGAGGTGCCGGTGGCCGGGCCCGATTTCCCTCAATGGGTGTCTTGTTAGGAGTCAAACCCCTAACAAGACACCCATTGTTCTTTTGATACGGGGCGCCGGGCGCCGCGCCTGCGGGAGAAGCGTGGTGCGCCTCGGGCACCGGGCCAGCGCCAGAGACGTACGGAGCGCCGGGCGCCGCGCCGCCGGGAGGCGCATGGAGCACCTGTCTGGCAGCGCTCAGCCGGCGAGAGTCTCTGCCGCCGCGCGGAGCTCTGGCAGCCAGTCCGTGAGCGTCGCGCTGCGCTCCTCGGGAACCAGGAGCGCAATCGAGCCCAGCACCTGCGCCCCTGAGAGCACCGGCACCGCCACTCCATGAACCGCCGCGCGCAATTCCCCCCGGCCCTCGGACCAGCCGCGCTCGCGGATCAGGGTGAGCTCCGACGTCGGGGCGTCGAACTGAGCGCGAACCGACATGGGCTCGAACGCGAGGATCGCGAGCGGGCCGGCCCCGCGGGTGATGGGGCGCCGGGACCCCTCCTCGTCCTCCACCCGAATGGGGTGGGCGCGTCCGACGGCCTGCGCGAGGGCAACCGACTCACCGCCCTCACGGATTGAGAAGATGGACGTCTCGCCGGTGGTGCGGGAGAGGTCCGTGAGCACCGCCCGGGCGCGGGAA
>JAAZBW010000167.1 GCA_012513625.1 Actinomycetales bacterium
GACGTCGTCGTGGTGATGGCGGGCGTCATCGCAACGGAGGGTGCGGACATGCCCGCGCCCCGCATGTCCCACGGCCAGGACGAGATGGTGGAGGCGGTGCTGGACGCGGTGCCGGGCGCCGTCGTCGTGCTGAAGAACTCAACCCCGGTGCTGGTGCCGTGGATCGAGAGGGCGCCCACGGTGCTCGAGGTCTGGAACCAGGGCACGGAGGACGGGCACGTGGTGCCGGACCTGCTGTTCGGTCTGGTGAACCCGTCCGGCAAGGTGCCCACCACCTACGCGGCGCGCGAGGCGGACCTGCTCTACCACGAGCATCCGGAGCGGCACCCGGGCGTGGACGAGGGCGAGGGCTTCCCCACGATCCGCTACTCGGAGGGGCTCGAGATGGGGTACCGGCGCTTCCAGTCGCAGGGGCGCACGCCGCTGTTCCCGTTCGGCTACGGACTCAGCTACACCACATTCGACGTCACGAACGTCTCGCTCTCGCAGTCCCGGATGACCTGGCCGAAGCCGTTCGACGTGCGGGCCCGGGTCACCAACACCGGGGACCGTGCGGGCGCCGAGGTGGTGCAGGTGTACCTGGGCATCCCGCTCGAGGGTCAGCCACCGATGCGGCTCGTGGGCTTCGCGAAGGTGGGGCTGGAGCCGGGCGAATCGCGCGAGGTGACGATCCGGATCGATCCGGGCGCCACCAACCACCCGCTCTCCGTGTGGGACTACGGCAGCAGCGACTTCGTGGTGTGGGACGGCGAGTACACGGTCTACGTGGGCACCTCCACGGAGGACATCGCGGGAGAGTTGGTCCTCACGCTCGGGTAGGTCCAATTCTCGACGACGGCGCGCACCTCGCGGTCCCATGCCTCCCTGTGGGAGCAGACCCAGAGGGCCTCGGCATCATCGTGTCCGCATATCGACTGACTACAGTCCTTTTGCGGACACGATGATTCAGGCGCCCCGCTGGGGCGGACTCTTGGCGCGGGATCCGGGCAGCGCGGGTTTTCGTGGCTGGGTGTACCGTCCGGTCAGGTTGGATTCGGCGTCGCCCTGACAGACTGGGTCGATGACCGTGCGCATTCCCTGGTCTTCAGGCCGATGGACATCCCCACCCTCTGAGTTCACGGAAGTCGGTGACGATCTGGACGTGACGTGTGCCCCGTATTCCGATGCGTGGCGAACCACGAGCTACGGATTCGTGCACGACACCGAGAACGCCCTCGTGGCACCATTCGTACATGGCAGCGCGGTAGAGGTGGTCTTCACGGCAGACTTTTCTGAGCAGTTCGATCAGGCGGGGCTGTTCTTGGTAGCCGGCCCGGAAACGTGGGTGAAGGCGGGAGTCGAGCTTTCGGACGGCATGCTCCAGCTGGGCGCAGTTGTGACCCACGGTGTCTCCGACTGGTCGGTGTCGCCGGTGCCGGAGTGGAGGGGCGAGCGCGTTCGCGTGCGGGCCTCGTGGTCCGAGGACGCCGTCACCGTTCGAGCGGGTCTCGACGGCGGGGACGTGCGCTTCGTTCGAGTGCTCCCCTGGAGACCGGACCTGGTGACAGAGGCGGGCCCGCTCGCCTGCTCGCCCACCCGGGGCGTTGAGGCGCGCCTGACTGTGCGGTTCCACGAGTGGTCGACGGAGCCAGCGGACACTAGCCTGCACCCATAACTCCGACGGCAGTGAAGGGCTCGAGATGGCCACCACGAAGAAGACCAGCGAGGGCGCGGGATTCACCGAGGCCGAGAAGGCTGCAATGAAGCAGCGTGCAGGGGAACTCAAGGAGGAGAAGGCCAAGAAGACCGGCCGCTCCAAGAAGGACCCGCTGCAGGATGTGTTGGACGCAATCGCCGCGATGGAACCGGCCGATCGCGCCATCGCAGAGCGGCTCCACGAGGTGATCACCACCGCGGCGCCCAGCCTCCAGTCGAAGACCTGGTACGGCTTCCCGTCCTACGCCAAGGACGGGAAGGTGCTCGTGTTCTACCAACCGGGTGCCAAGTTCGGAACGCGATACGGCTCTCTCGGATTCAATGATGTGGCCCAGCTCGACGACGGCAACATGTGGCCCACCGCCTACGCAATTGCCAAGCTCACGAAGACCATGGAGAAGGACATCGCCGCGCTGGTGAAGCGGGCGGTGGGCGAGGGCTGACGGCCCCGTACCCCGCGCGACGCCCCGAGGGCCCCCCCCCGCTAGCGGCACCCACGTCCACCCCGCGAGCGGCACCCACGTCCACCCCGCGAGCGCACCCGCCACCCCCGAGTTCACGCCACAATGGGCACATGGCACGCGTCACCGTCATCGGCTCAATCAACCAGGACATCACCGTCACCACCGAGCGCTTCCCCGGACCGGGCGAGACCCTGCTCGGGAAGGACGTAAGCTACCGGCTCGGCGGGAAGGGCGCCAACC
>JAAZBW010000168.1 GCA_012513625.1 Actinomycetales bacterium
AAGTGGGAGGTGGAGACCTCCGTGATCGGGGTCGTGACCGGAGACGGCCGCCTCACGATCGACCACCACGGTCACCGGATCGTGGACGTGGACCCCCGCACGGTCGCGATCGACTCGCCCACCTACGATCGTCCGTACGCCAAGCCGGCGTGGCAGGACGCGCTCAACGCAGACTCTGCCGAGAAGCTGCCCCGCCCGTCCACGCAGGACGAACTACGGGAGCAGGTGCTCGCCGTCGTCACGTCACCCAACCTCGCCTCGAAGGGCTGGATCACGGAGCAGTTCGACCACTACGTGATGGGAAACACGGCCCTCGCGCAGCCCGACGACGCAGGGGTGGTTCGCGTTGACGAGCTGAGCGGGCTCGGGGTCGCCATCTCGGCTGACGCCAACGGCAGGTTCGCGAAACTCGACCCGTACGTGGGCGCCCAACTGGCGCTCGCCGAGGCGTTCCGCAACGTGGCCACGGTGGGTGCACGGCCACTCGCCGTGACCGACTGCCTCAACTTCGGCTCCCCGGAGGATCCGGATGCCATGTGGCAGCTCGTGCGTGCCATCACCGGCCTTGCGGACGGCTGCCAGGAGCTGGAGATCCCCGTGACCGGCGGCAACGTCTCCCTGTACAACTCCACGGGTGAGCCGGGACTCATCGACTCCTCGATCAACCCCACCCCGGTGGTGGGCGTTCTCGGCGTGATGGACGACGTGTCACGCGTGATCCCGTCCGGCTGGCACCACGAGGGGCTCGCGATCTACGCGCTCGGCAAGACCTCCGTGGAACTCTCCGGTTCGGAATGGGCGCGGGCCATCCACCAGCACCTCGGGGGGCGCCCGCCGCGGGTGGACTTCCGGGCTGAGGAGGACCTCGCGCATCTCCTGATCGACGCCGCCACCCAGGGACTTTCGCGCGCCTCGCACGATCTGTCCGGCGGCGGCCTCGTGCAGGCGCTGGTCGAGTCGTCCTCCCGCTTCGGGGTTGGGGCAACGGTTGACCTCGATGAGCTCGCGGAGCGCGATGAGGTGGATCTGGCCACCCTCCTGTTCTCCGAGTCCGGGGCGCGGGCGATCATCGCAGTGGACGAGGTGGACGCGTTCGGCCTCGAGGGCCTGGCCGCGAAGCACGACGTGCACGCGCTTCGCGTCGGCACCACCGGTGGCGGTACTCTCGCCATCGCGGGCGTAGGGGAGTTCGACCTGTTTGAGCTCGGGGAGGCCCGGGAGGGGACCCTCCGCTCGCGTTTCTGATCGTCACACCGGACGTAAGGTTTGCCCATGGAAAACAGATATGTCGCACGGACCTTCGAGACGGTCCTGGCGCGGAACCCCGGCGAGAAGGAGTTCCACCAGGCAGTCCACGAGGTGTTCGAGACGCTGTCCCCGGTGGTGGACAAGCATCCCGAGTATGCAGACGTGGCCCTGCTGGAGCGGCTCATCGAACCGGAGCGGCAGGTGCTCTTCCGCGTGCCGTGGATCGACGATGCGGGCAAGGTGCAGGTGAACCGCGCGTATCGGGTGCAGTACAACTCTGCGCTCGGCCCGTTCAAGGGCGGACTCCGTTTCCACCCGTCCGTCAACCGCGGCATCATCAAGTTCCTTGCGTTCGAGCAGATCTTCAAGAATGCGCTCACCGGCATGGGCCTCGGCGGTGCAAAGGGTGGCAGCGACTTCGATCCGCACGGCAAGTCGGACAACGAGGTGATGCGTTTCTGCCAGTCG
>JAAZBW010000169.1 GCA_012513625.1 Actinomycetales bacterium
CGGCGGCGGACGCGGCGGCTACTAAGCACATGACGGCTTCGGCCGTGTGAAGTACGCGAGAGCGGGGCGGATGATTCATCCGCCCCGCTCTTGTTGTGTCGGAGATGTGCCCCGTGGGCGCTCCCGGAACTCCGTGGCGCGCTGTCCCACGCTCGGCATCGTCCGGCTAGGCGGTCAACACCCGGATCTCGTTCGCCCACGGGTCGCGGACCAGGAGGGCCGCGCCGTCGTGTCCGTAGGCGAAGCCGCGCTCGGTCAGGCGGGAGCCAATGTGCTCGATCTCGTCCGTGGTGGGCACCACGATGTCCACCCGACCGAGGCCGAGGGCGGACTGGCGCGGGCCTGCGCCGCGTGACTGCCAGGTGTTCATGGCCATGTGGTGGTGGTAGCCGCCCGCGGAGACGAAGAGCGCCTGGTCTCCGAAGCTCGCCGTCTCGTCGAAACCGATGGTGTTCACGTAGAAGTCGCGGGCCGTCTCCACGTCGCCCACCTGCAGGTGCACGTGGCCGATCGAGCCGTTCATTCCCGACGGCGAGGCGTCCGACTCGTAGTCTTCCTCCGGGAGGTGGTCGGTCAGGAAGGCGCGCGGATCGAGCGCAAGGGTGGCCATCGAGACCTGGTTGTTCTCCCAGGTCCACTCGTCCCGCGAGCGATCGATGTAGAGCTCCACGCCGTTGCCCTCCGGGTCACCCCAGTAGAAGGCGCGGGAGACGAGGTGGTCGGAAGCCCCCTGGTAGAGGTGCGGGAAGCGGCGGAAGAGGGAGTAGACGGAGCTGGCCAACTCTGCGGCCGTGGGGAAGAGGATGGCCGTGTGGTAGAGCCCCGCCGATCCGCGTGAGGGCAGGCGGAGGTCCGGTGCGTGTGTCAACGTCACCACGGGGGCGGTGCCGGTGGTGACGGGAGACGGGGCTCCGCCGTCGGGGGACGCGGAGAGGTCCGAGCCGAGGCCGAGCGTAACGGTGGGGCCGTCCACGCTGAGCGGCGTGAGCCCCACGCCGTCGGTGTAGAAGGCGAGCACGGCGTCGAGGTCCGAGACGCGGAGGTCGACTGTGCCCATATGGGTGTCGGAGGCGATGCGGTTCAGGGTCATAGTCACACACTCTACAACATAGTTGAATGTTTAACTATTCCCTGTGGGTGTTCTCACCCAGTCCCGTCACTCGGTGCCGCGGCTCAGTCCCGCTCGCGGGGGGCGCCGAGGGGCAGGTCCGGCGGGTCCTCGGAGCCGTCGATCAGGGAGACCACCTCCCCGTAGCGGGGCACCACGGCGAGCCAGTCGAGCTCGTCCTCGAGGCGGTTCGCAAAGTGGCGGGCCACCTTCGGATCTCCGTGCACCATGTAGGCCACGGTGGGGGCGGGCCGGAGGGCCGTGGCCCAGTCCATGAGATCGGAGGCGTCGCCGTGCACGGAGAACTCGTCAGCCCGCAGGATCTCGGCCTTGACCCGGTAGTACCTGCCGTGGATCTTGACCTCGCGGGCGCCCTCCTCCAGCTGGCGGCCGCGCGTGCCGGCGGCCTGGTAGCCGGTGAGGATGATGGCGTTCCGTTCGTCCGTGACGAGGCGCTTCAGGTGGTGGAGCACCCGCCCGCCCTCGAGCATGCCGGAGGAGGAGATGATCACGATCGGCTCGGTCTGGCGGTTGATGGCCATGGAATCCTCCGAGCTCATGGACTCGCGGAGGCGGGGTATGCCAAGGAAGTCATTGAGCGTCATGCCCTCCTGGAGTTCCTCGAGGTCCACGTCCGCGTAGACGGCGAGCGCGCGCAGGCCCATCGGGGAGTCCACGTAGACGGGCACGTCCGGGATGCGTCCCTCCCTGTACAGGTCCGTGAGCGCCTTCAGGATCCCCTCGGTGCGGTCGATCGCGAAGGCGGGGATGAGCACCTGGCCCCCGCGGGCCACGGTACGGCGGATGGCATCCGCCATCGGCTCGTGGGGGACCTCCGGCTCCACGTGCTCCCGGTCTCCGTAGGTGGTCTCCATGACCACCCACTCGGCGCCCTGTGGAGTGTCCCGGGGCTTCAGGATCGGGTGGTGGTGGCGGCCGAGGTCACCGGAGAACAGGATCGAGGTGTCGGGCGTCTGGATGCGGACGGAGGCCGAGCCGAGGATGTGGCCCGCGCGCACCCAGTGGGCGGAGACGCCGTCCTCGAGGTCAACGTCCTCGTAGAACGGCACCGAGTGGAGCATCGGGATCGTGTTCTCCACATCGGTGGTGTCAAAGAGGGGGAGCGGCGGCTGGTGCTTGGAATACCCGCCCTTCTCTGCATAGGCCGCGTCCTGCTCCTGGAGCTTGCCGGCGTCCCGGAGCACGATCTCGGCGAGGCGTGCCGTTCCCTCCGTGCAGACTACGAGTCCCGTGAACCCGTTGCGCACGAGCGCGGGCAGGTAGCCCACGTGGTCCATGTGGGCGTGGGTGAGGATCACCGTATCGATGGTGCGGGGGTCCACCGGGAACTCTTCCCAGTTCTTCTCCCGCCAGGCCTTCTCGCCCTGGAACTGGCCGGCGTCCACGAGGATCCGGCGCTGCGTCTCGAGGCCGTAATCGATCTCGATCAGGAACTTCGAGCCTGTGACGGTACCCGCGGCACCGAGGAACGTGAGGGTGGTGGCGGCGGCGACGCTCATGGGTTCAACCCTGCCCTACCCATCCTCCGAGTGTGTGGGTTACGCCGGTTCCGGCTGGCCGCACCCACACAGTCGGCGAAATCCCCGCGGCCGCCCTCATCCGCCGACTGGGTGGCCGAAGTTCTCGGCGCTCAGCCCTGGCCGTGCGGGTCCGCCGCCACCGGGTCCCCCACCACGGGGTCCCCCACCACGGGGTTGGTCAGGATTCCGATCCCCGGGATCTCCACGGAGATGGTGTCTCCAGGCGCGAGGAACCGCGGCGGCTCGCGGGTGAAGCCCACGCCGGCCGGTGTTCCCATTGCCACCACATCGCCCACCTCGAGCTCGATCCACTCGGAGATGTGCTCGATGATCGCGGGGATGGAGTAGACCATGTCCGCTGTGGTGCCGTCCTGCATCACCTCACCGTTCAGCCGCGTGGAGATGCGCAGGCCC
>JAAZBW010000170.1 GCA_012513625.1 Actinomycetales bacterium
ACGCGCTCGCCGCCACGCGCGCCCGCGCCACAGTGGAGGAGATCGAGGGCTGGCTGCCCGCTCACCCCGCACACCTCCGCTCGGCAGAGCAGATGCTGCGCCTCCACCACCGCCACCCCCACGCGGTGGAGGCAGCCGCGCGCCTCGCGGACGAGCTCTCCTTCGACCTCACGCTCATCGCCCCCGATCTGCCGCCCTTTCCTGTGCCGGAAGGCCACACGGAGGCAAGCTGGCTGCGCGCGCTCACGGAACGCGGCGCCGCGGAGCGTTACGGGGCCCGCGGGGCCGAACGCACCCCCGGGGCGTGGGCCACCATAGACAAGGAGCTCGCGATCATCACCGAGCTCGGCTTCCCCGGCTACTTCCTGATCGTCCACGAGATCGTGGACTTCTGCCGCTCCCGCGGCATCCTCGCCCAGGGCCGGGGGAGCGCCGCCAACTCCGCCGTGTGCTTCGCCCTCGGCATCACCGCGGTGGACGCCGTACGCCACAAGATGTTGTTCGAGCGATTCCTTTCTCCCGGCCGCTCCGGTCCGCCGGACATCGATGTGGATATCGAGTCGAAGCGGCGGGAGGAGGTGATCCAGTTCGTCTACGAGCGCTACTCCCGCGAGCACGCCGCCCAGGTGGCGAACGTGATCCAGTACCGGCCCCGCTCTGCCGTGCGAGACGCCGCCCGGGCGCTCGGCTACGGTGCCGGCCAGGCGGACGCATGGTCCAAGCAGATCGAGCGCTGGCGCGAGATCCCGGAGGATCTCCCACTGCCGGAGCCGGTACGGGAGATCGCCACCCGGATGTTGCGCCTGCCCCGCCACCTCGGTATCCACTCCGGCGGCATGGTGCTCTGCGATCGTCCGGTGATCGACGTGTGCCCCGTGGAGTGGGCCACCATGCCGGGACGTACCGTGCTCCAGTGGGACAAGGACGACTGCGCGGACGCGGGCCTCGTGAAGTTCGACCTGCTGGGCCTCGGCATGCTCACGGCCCTGCGGATCGCGTTCGATGAGCTCACGGCCCGCGGCATCCTCCACGAGGGCCGCCCAATCGACCTCCACGAGATCCCGCAGGACGATCCGCGGGTCTACGACCTGCTGTGCGCCGCAGACACGGTGGGGATCTTCCAGGTGGAGTCCCGCGCCCAGATGGCCACCCTGCCGCGACTCCGCCCGCGCACGTTCTACGACATCGTGGTGGAGGTGGCCCTCATCCGGCCCGGCCCCATCCAGGGCGGCTCCGTGAACCCGTACATCCGGCGCCGCCTCGGCCGGGAGGCCGTCACCTACCTGCACGAGTCCCTGAAGCCCGCCCTCGGCAAGACCCTCGGTGTGCCGCTCTTCCAGGAGCAGCTCATGCAGATCGCGATCGACGTGGCGGGGTTCTCACCGGGTGAGGCCGACCAGTTGCGCCAGGCGATGGGGTCGAAGCGGTCGGTCGAGCGGATGGAGCGGTTGCGTGCCCGGCTGTACGAGGGGATGGGGGAGCGTGGCATCACCGGGGACGTGGCGGACCGGATCTACGAGAAGCTGGTGGCGTTCGCGAGCTACGGGTTCCCCGAGAGCCACTCGGTGAGCTTCGCCTACCTCGTGTACGCGAGCGCGTGGCTCAAGCTGCACTACCCCGCGGCGTTCTGCGCGGCGCTGCTGAACGCGCA
>JAAZBW010000171.1 GCA_012513625.1 Actinomycetales bacterium
GCGAGCCGGCTGGTGGAGCGGATCCGCTCCACCTCCTCCGCGTGGTAGACGTCCGAATGCGTCACCCGCTCGGGCCCCATCCGGCCCACGTACTCAGGGCGCTCGATCGTGGGTGGAACCGGGAGGCGGGGGGAGACCGTTCCGCGGGTGAGTGTCCCGCGGGGGGCTCGATCAGCGAGACTGGACATGCCGCCATCCTAGTTCGGCGGCGAGGTGGACGGGAGGCGGGACGAACGTGGACAAGTACTACTACAACCTGAAAACCGGAGAGGTGGAGCTCGGCCGGAAGTCCGGTGCATTCGAGCGCATGGGCCCGTATGACACATACGAGGAGGCCGCCGCCGCCCTCGCCGCGGCCCAGGAGCGCACCGAGGCCTGGGACGAGGCGGACAAGGAGTGGCGGGAGGACTGGGACGGCTCAGAGGACGACGACGCCGAGCACCCCGACGCCTGAGCCCCACCTCCCGCCTCCTCCGCCCGGGCGGGGCCCCCGGGACCGGTTCGGGACGACAGACCACCCGGGGTTCCGAGGTGGGCCCCGCCGTCGCGCCGCACTTACAGCCCGCTGCGGCTGGGGCCGCCGGGGAGGGACCTGCGGAAAGTTACCCAGAGTTAACACGCGCCCGCGACCCGCGCCCCCACGGGCGAGCGCGAGTGGGGGAGGATGGGCGGAGCAGGTTTCCGTGACAGAAGGAGTGCCCCATGGATCGGCAGCAGGAGTACGTCCTGCGGGTGGTGGAGGAGCGGGACATCCGCTTCATCCAACTCTGGTTCACGGATGTGATCGGCACCCTCAAGTCGGTGGCGATCGCGCCAGCAGAGTTGGAGAGTGCGTTCCAGGAGGGCATCGGATTCGATGGCTCCTCAATCGAGGGCCTGGCACGCGTTTTCGAGGCGGACATGATCGCCCGCCCGGACCCCTCCACCTTCCAGGTGCTCCCGTGGCGCGGTGAGCACCTCGGCACGGCGCGGATGTTCTGCGACATCCTCACGCCCGAACTGGAGATGGCGCGCACCGAGCCCCGGAGCGTGCTGAAGAGAACGCTCGCCCGGGCGGCCTCGATGGGCTTCACCTTCTACACGCATCCGGAGATCGAGTTCTACCTCTTCCGCGGAGAGGAGGCGCGCCGCGGCGAGTTGATCCCGATCGACAACGCCGGCTACTTCGATCACGTACCGCGCGGCATCGCCGCAGACTTCCGCCGGGATGCGATCACCATGCTGGAACAGATGGGGATCTCCGTAGAGTACTCGCACCACGAGGGCGGGCCCGGCCAGAACGAGATCGACCTCCGCTACGCGGACGCGCTCTCCACGGCGGACAACATCATGACCTTCCGTACGATCGTGCAGGAGGTGGCCGGCGCTGCAGGGCACCACGTGAGCTTCATGCCGAAGCCGCTCATCGACCAGCCGGGCAACGGCATGCACACCCACCTCTCGCTGTTCGAGGGGGACCGGAACGCGTTCTTCGATCCGGGCGCCGAGTTCCAGCTGTCCACCACCGCACGGCGCTTCATCGCCGGCCTCCTCGCGCATGCGGGCGAGATCACGGCCATCACGAACCAGCATGTGAACTCCTACAAGCGCCTCTGGGGCGGTGGGGAGGCGCCGAGCTTCGTCTGCTGGGGCCACAACAACCGCTCCGCGCTCGTGCGGGTGCCGCTCTACAAGCCGGACAAGTCCGGCTCCGCGCGCATCGAGTACCGCTCGCTCGACTCCTCCGCGAACCCCTACCTTGCGCTCGCGGTGATCCTCGCCGCCGGGCTCTCCGGGATCGAGAACGAGCTCGAGCTGCCGCCCGGTGCGGACGACAACGTGTGGGAGTTGTCCGATACCGAGCGCCGCGCCGCCGGCTACGCCCCCCTGCCGTCCTCACTGCAACAGGCCCTGCAGCAGATGGAGGAGAGCGAGCTCGTGGCGCAGACGCTCGGCGAGGAGGTCTTCGACTTCGTGATCCGGAACAAGCGCCAGGAGTGGCAGGAGTACCGCAACCAGGTCACGCCATACGAACTGAAGCGGTTCCTGCCGAGTACGTGATGACCCCCGAGCTCCCCACGGCGGGTGAACTCGCCCGGCGCGGATTCCTCGATACGGCGCGCGCGACGGCGTTCCTCACCTCTCCCTCACTCGCCGCCATCCCGGTGGGCCGGGTGGTGGGCCCCCTCGCGACGACGGCGGAGCCCGACGTGGCGTTGCTGGCCCTCCTCCGCCTCGGGGAGGGCGGATACGATCTCGCGGCCCTCGCGCGGGACGAGCCGGCGCGTTGGATGCGACTCACCCGCGTGATGGGTGCCTCCAGGTGGGCCGGGGACCAGACTGTTGCCCTCCCGGAGCTCGTGGAGGTGCTGGGTGAGCCCGCGGTGGACCGGCCCTACTGGCAGGTGTACGAGCGGGTGGCCTCCCTCGTGGAACCGTTCGCCGGCTCGCGGGACCTCGTGGGTGGAACGGACGCACTGCGCCGGTTCTACCGCGGGGAGCTGCTCGGTATCCTCTCCTCGGACCTCGAACTCTCGGAGCCTGGCGTGGCGGCGGCGCGGGAGGCGATGCCCCGGGTGGCGGCCGCGATCTCCCGGCTCGTGGGCGCGAGCCTTGACGGCGCGCTCCGGCTCGCCCGGGCCCTGAACCCGGAGGCGGACGGCTACCCCTTTTCCGTGGTGGCGATGGGTAAGACCGGTGGGGAGGAACTGAACTACATCTCGGACGTGGACGTGGTCTACGTGTGCGACGGAGCGGACGAGGCGGCGGCCGTGGCGGCCACCACCCCGCTCGCCACCACGATCCTCCGGGTGGTCTCGGGCGCGATCGGCTCCGAACCGCCACTCTGGCCGCTCGACGCCAACCTCCGGCCCGAGGGCAGGGACGGACCCCTTGTCCGCACCCTCGATTCGCACCTCGCCTACTACCGTCGCTGGGCGAAGACGTGGGAGTTCCAGGCGCTCCTGAAGTCCCGGCCCGTGGCGGGGGACATCCCGCTGGGAGAGCGCTACGTGGCCGGTACCCAGCCGCTCGTGTGGACAGCGGTGGAGCGGGAGAACTTCGTGGAGGACTCCCAGGCGATGCGCCGCCGGGTGGAGGACAACGTGCGGGCGCACGATTCCGACCGGCAGTTGAAGCTCGGGCGCGGGGGCCTCCGGGACGTGGAGTTCACGGTCCAGCTCCTCCAGTTGGTGCACGGGCGCACGGACCAGTCGCTCCGCCACCGCACCACCCTCACCGCCCTCGACAGCCTGGCGCGCGGCGGATACGTGGGACGGGACGCGGCCGCCGAGCTCACGGAGTGCTACCAGTTCCTGCGCGCCCTCGAGCATCGAATCCAGTTCGACCGCATGCGGCGTTCCCACACCGTGCCGGGGCGGGGTGAGGAACTCCGTCGGCTCTCCCGGCTCCTCGGTGTTCAGGACGTGGAACGGGAGTGGATGCGAACGCGGCGGCGGGTGCGGGAGCTGCACGAGGCGATCTTCTACCGGCCAATGCTCCCGCTCACCGCGCGGCTCTCGGCGGACGAGACCTCCCTCAAGCCCGAAGCTGCCACCGCCCGGCTGCGAGCGATCGGGTACCGGGACCCGGCGGGCGCCATGCGCCACCTCGAGTCGCTCACCGAGGGGGTTACCCGGCGGGCGGCGATCCAGCGCCAGCTTCTGCCGGTGATGATCGGCTGGTTCGCGGCTGGCCCGGACCCGGATGCGGGGCTGCTCGAGTTCCGGAAGCTCTCGGAGGGGCTCGGCACCACCCACTGGTACCTGAAGCTCCTGCGCGACTCGGGGCTCGCCGCCGAGTCGCTCGCTCTGATCCTCTCCTCGTCCTCCTACACTGCGAACGCGCTCGGTCGCCTCCCCGAGTCCGTGCAGTGGCTCGCGGACTCACGTGACCTGCGGCCCCGCGAGAGCGAGGCGCTGCGCGCCGAGCTGGCCTCTGTCCTCTCCCGGCACGAGGAGCACGGGGCGAGGGTGACGGCCATCCGGTACCTACGCCGTCGGGAACTGACGCGAGCCGCGCTCTCGGACGTGCTCGCCCACGTGGAGCCGGAGCGGTGTGCGGCCATGACGGATGCGGCGGACGTGGCGGTGATGGGCGCGCTCGCGATCGCGATGGAGGAGGTGCTCGCCCGCCGGGGCCTCACGGAGCCGCCGGCGGAGTTCGCGGCAATCGCGATGGGGCGCATGGGCGGTCGGGAGATGAACTACTCCTCGGACGCAGACCTCATGTTCGTCTACGAGCCGGCTGGCGCGGCCGAGCAGGAGGCGCTCGAGTACGCCACCGAGATTGCGGGCGCATTGCGGGCGATTCTCACCGAGGCCAACCAGGAACCGTCGCTGCCGGTGGATGTGGACCTCCGGCCGGAGGGCCGCCGCGGGCCCCTGGTCCGCTCGCTCGGTTCCTACGCCGAGTACTACGAGCGGTGGAGCGAGCCCTGGGAGTGGCAGGCGCTCCTGCGGGCCCGCCCCGTGGCTGGGGATCCTCGGCTGATCGGACGGTTCGTGCAGCTGATCGATCCGGTGCGCTACCGCGAGGACGGACTGGACGCGGCGGCACTCACGAGCCTCCGGCGGCTCAAGGCGCGGGTGGAGTCGGAGCGGATGCCGCGGGGCGTGGCGCCCCACAGGCACCTCAAGCTCGGGCGGGGCGGCCTCACGGATGTGGAGTTCACGGCGCAGTTCCTGCAGTTGCGCCACGCCGGGGAGTACGAGTCCCTGCGGACGCCCTCCACGCTCGAAGCGCTCGCGGGCGCCGTGCAGTCCGGAATCCTCGCCGAGGTGGACGCGGAGGTGCTCGTGGCGGCGTGGCGGCTGGCCTCACGGACCAGGGACGCGATCATGCTGGTCACGGACAGGGCCGCCCGATCAGATGTGCTGCCGAAGCCGGGACGGGACCACACCGTGGTCTCGCGGGTCCTCGGTTACACGCCGGGACACTCGCTGGAGTTCGAGGAGGACTGGCTGCGAGCGGCCCGGAGATCCCGACGGGTGGTGGAGACGGTCTTCTTCGAGTAGTCGGAGGCAGCCACCTCCCGTCGGCCGAGACTGGAAACCCGCACCGGATTCGGGTGAGACTGGAGGAGGAGTGCCGAGGTGCGCTCCGCCGTCGGAAATGAAACGAGGCAGATGTGCGCCTGATCCTGGTGCGACACGGACAGACCTTCTCGAACGTGAACCACGCGCTCGATACCGCCGAGCCCGGGGCTGAGCTGACCGAACTCGGGCGCAGCCAGGCGGCTGCCCTGGTGGACACGTTCGGTGAGCACGAGATCGACCGGCTCGTGACCTCGCACCTGGTGCGTACGCAGCAGACGGCAGCGCCGCTCGCCCAGAGCCTCGGCGTCGCCCCGCTCGTGGACCCACGCATTCGGGAGGTGGTGGCGGGAGACCTCGAGATGGCGAACGACTTCCGCTCGATCACCACCTATATCACCACGCTCGCGAAGTGGATGACGGGCGAGCTTTCCGCGCGCATGCCCGGGGCAGAGACCGGCCACGAGGTGCTGGAGCGCTTCGATGCCGCGGTGAGCGCGGTCCAGGGTGAGTTGGACGGCGGTACGGCCATGTTCGTCAGCCACGGCGCGATTATTCGCATGTGGTCCGCGGTGCGGGCCGCGAACGCGCCGGACGGCTGGGGTGTGGAGAACGTGCTCGGCAACACGGACTCTGTGGTGCTCACGCACGAGCAGGGGAACTGGCGGGTGGAGACGTGGCAGGGAATCGACATGCCTCGCCATTCCGTTGTCGCTGGGGTCTCGGATCGTGACGGTAGGCTGTGACCATGTCGATCAACTCCATCGAGCTCTACCGGAAGATGGACGCGTACCGTCGCGCGCTCCCTCCGTGCCCCGAGTGCGGCTCGCCCACCACGTGCGTGTTCAAGGCGCCGAACCAGATGGCCGAGTACCCCAAGTACAAGCCGGTCAACCCCACCTGCACCAACTTCAGCTGCTCCACGCACCGCAACGCCAAGCACCCCGGCCGCGTGAACATCACGTTCCCGACGTGGGAGAACGAGCGGCCATAGCCGCATTCGCCGCCTGCGTCCCCACGCGGGCGGCGCTCGATTGATGATCTGGCCCGGCCCCAGGCTGCGGGCCCCGGCCACTGTGCCATCATCGAAGGCGTGAGCAACACCGAGAAGGCGCCCCAAGGGCACGTTCTTCGCGAGCGTCGCATGACCCTCGAGGGCCTCAGGCCGGGGATCACCGACGGGGGCAATGGCATCTCCCTGTTGGAACCCCGCC
>JAAZBW010000172.1 GCA_012513625.1 Actinomycetales bacterium
CGACGCTATGGGCTGGCACCCACTCGAGCGCCGCCGTCTCGTCGTTCGTTAGCCGCGGACCGAGCGGCCCCACGGCCTCCGCCACCACCGTGTGGTAGGCCCAGTCCGGGTGGCGGAGTGTGGAGAGGTGGCGCACCGTAACGCCGAGGGAGCGCAAACCCGTCTCTTCGCGGGCCTCACGGAGCGCCGCTTCGATCGCACTCTCGCCCGGCTGGATGGCGCCGCCGGGGAAGGCCCATGTTCCGCCGTCGTGAGACCAGTCCGCGCGCAACTGGAGGAGCACCTCCGGGCCCGCGTCAGCCGAACGCCAGAGCAGGAGACCGGCCGCGCCGAGCAGGCCCCAGTGCCGGGACCCACAACCGCACTCGAGGAACGCGTCGGCGGGGCCGGGGGACTCCATGGGGCTGCGTTAGTCGCCGATCTCGCAGAGCACGGTTCCGGCGGTCACCTGCGCCCCCACCTCCGCGGAGAGCCGGGAAATCA
The DNA here is from genome assembly GCA_012513625.1 of Actinomycetales bacterium. Classification (GTDB taxonomy): domain Bacteria; phylum Actinomycetota; class Actinomycetes; order Actinomycetales; family Actinomycetaceae; genus JAAZBW01. The sequence goes on from JAAZBW010000172.1 coordinate 484, forward strand.
CGCCTGCCCGGTGGGCGGTGAGGGGCTGCTCCATCTTCATGGCCTCGAGGACCACCACGAGATCGCCCACCTCCACCTTCTGGCCCTCCTCCACGGCCACCTTGACCACCACGCCCTGCATGGGGGCGGTCACGGAGTTGCCGCTCACCACGGGCGCCTGCGAGCGGCGCCGCCGCCCACGGTGCCCGGATGGCGGGGTGAGTCCGCGGCCGGAGGCCGTACGCGCGATCCCGAGTCCCACGGGGAGCACCACCTCGAGGCGCTTGCCGCCCACCTCCACCACCACGCGCTGGGTGGCCATCGGTTCGTCCGGGCCGGGCGCACCGGCCGGCGCAGGGGCAGCGGCCGCCGCCGGGGAGTCCGCCACCCGGGCCGCATAGTCCGTCTCGATCCACGTGGTGTGCACGCGGAAGTCCTCCGCCCGCTCCGCGGTGAAGTCCGGGTCCTCCAGCACCGCGGCGTGGAACGGCGCCACCGTGGGGATACCCTCCACGCGCAGCTCGGCGAGGGCACGGCGCGCCCGGGCCAGCGCCGTGCGCCGGTCCGGGGCGGTGATGATCAGCTTCGCGATCATGGAGTCGAACGCGCCGGAGACGTTGTCTCCCTCCCGCACGCCCTCGTCCACCCGCACACCCGGGCCGTGCGGCCACGTGAGCGCGGTCAGCGTGCCGGGAAACGGCAGGAAGGATCTGGCCGGGTCCTCTCCGGTGAGCCGGAACTCGAACGCGTGGCCCTTCGTCTCCACGTGCGCGTAGCCGAGCGGCTCGCCACGGGCGATCCGGATTTGTTCGGCCACGAGGTCGAGACCTGTGATCTCCTCGGAGATCGTGTGTTCCACCTGGAGGCGCGTGTTCACCTCGAGGAAGGAGATGGTGCCGTCCGGGCTCACGAGGAACTCGCACGTTCCCGCGCCCCGGTAGCCGGCCGCCCGCATGATCGCGATCGAGGACTCCTCGAGCCGTCGCTCCTGCTCCTCGGTGAGGAACGGCGCGGGTGCCTCCTCCACGAGCTTCTGGTGGCGGCGCTGCAGCGAGCAGTCGCGGGTGGAAACAACCACCACACCGCCGTGCTCGTCCGCGAGGCACTGGGTCTCCACGTGGCGCGGCCGGTCCAGGAAGCGCTCCACGAAGCACTCGCCGCGCCCGAACGCCGAGACGGCCTCGCGCACGGCCGAATCGAACAGTTCCGGGATCTCCTCCATGGTGCGGGCCACCTTGAGGCCGCGGCCGCCGCCGCCGTAGGCGGCCTTGATGGCCACGGGCAGGCCGAACTCGCGCGCGAAGGCGAGTACGTCGTCGGGACCCGAGACGGGCTCGGAGGTGCCGGGGACGAGGGGAGCGCCCACCTTCTGGGCGATATGGCGGGCGGTGACCTTGTCCCCGAGCGCCCGGATCGCGTCCGGGCCCGGGCCGATCCACGTGAGTCCGGCCTCGATCACCTGGGCGGCAAAGTCGGCGTTCTCGGCGAGGAAGCCGTAGC
>JAAZBW010000173.1 GCA_012513625.1 Actinomycetales bacterium
CCCCGCACCTGCAGTTCTATGGACCCGATCTCCGTGACCGCAGCGAGCGTGTTCTCCAGTTGCGCGTTCGCGAGCGCGATCTCCTGGTCCCCCGCCTCGAGGAACGCGTCCGAGAGGTGGATCGTGGCCACCCCATCCTGCACCGCCACCTGCCGCAGCAGCGTGGTCCCCTGCGGGAACGCACTCGTGACGCCGCGCTCCATCCACCCGGAGGGTCCCGCCAGGATTCCCTCCACAATGTGCGTGGCGCGGTCCTCGAGGGGGTACCAGCGCAGCTCCGGGACGGTGGCCGAGAAGTCACGCGTGAGGAAGTAGAGGGAGGCCACCGAGAACGTCTGCTCGAAGTTCACGTCAGAGACGAGCAGCCCCGCGTCCAGTCCCGCGATCCGCCACTGTTCCTCCGAGGTGCGCACGAGCGTGAAGGTGGAACGCAGCGTGGTGGGACTCATCGCCTCGTACCTGCCCACCTCGTCCACCGCGGCCACCTGCTCCACGGTCACCGAGATCCCGCCGTCGTTCGCATTCACCGCGATGTCCGGCGACTGCGTGGCCGAGTACACCCGCACCTGCGCTAGCGGTTCCCAGGTGACGCCGGGCGCGAGGTACTGGGAGGCCACCTGGAACTCGTCTCCGTGGCCGTAGGCGGAGGCCCGCAGGAACCCGTTCACGATCTCTTCCGGTGAGGCGTTCTGCGCCGGCCCCTCCGCGAGCACGTCCACGCCATAGCCGGGCGGGATCTGCGGTTCCGCCGCCTGCACCGGTCCAGAGCGCGGGAGCGAGGTGCAGGAGGCAACCAGCACGGCGAGCAGGAGCACGGCGACGGCGCGGGTCACCCGGGCGGCACCAGCCCCGACGGCGGAGCGTGCGTAGGCTCCGACGGCGGAGGTCGGGGAGGTCACTCGGCCACCTCCTCGACGAGTGCAGTGAGCTGGGTGGGCACCACCGAGAGGGGCGGCTCGAACGACTCGTGCAGGTACCGCGGGAGGGTGAGCAGGAAGGAGGCCACGATGCCCTCCTCGCCCCACACCTCGAGGGTGCCGCCGTGCAGCCGGGCGTCCTCGAGTGAGATCGCGAGGCCGAGGCCCGTGCCCCCCGTGGTGCGGGCCCGCGCGGGGTCCAGCCGCCAGAACCGGTCGAACACGCGGGCGGCCGTCTCGGGGCTGATGCCCACGCCGCCATCCGTCACCCGTACGGCGATCGAGGTCTCGTTGGACGCCACCATGACATCGATGGGTGTGCCCTCGCAGTGCTCTGTGGCGTTCAGCACGAGGTTGCGGATGATGCGCTCCACCCGCACCTGATCGAACGTGGCGGTGGCGGCGGCCTCCATCCCGTGGAGGCGGATCGAGGCGCCCACCCGGTCCGCTAGCGGGGTGGCGAGCTCCACCACCCGGCGGACGAGCGGACGCACGTCCTGCTCCTCCGCGCCCACGAGCTCGGCGCCGGCATCGATCCGGGAGATCTCGAGGAGGTCCGCGAGCATTGACTCGAATCGGTCCAGCTGGGCAACGAGCAGCTCCGCACTGCGGCGGGTGACGGGATCGAAATCGTCCCGCACCCGGTAGAGCATGTCCGCCGCCATCCGGATCGTGGTGAGTGGGGTGCGGAGCTCGTGGGAGACGTCGGAGACGAAGCGCTGCTGCAGCCGGGAGAGGTCCTCGAGTTGGGTGATCTGCACCTGCAGCGACCCCGCCATCTCGTTGAAGGAGCGCGCGAGGGTGGCGAGTTCGTCCTCGCCGAACACGTCGAGACGCACGTCCAGCACTCCGGCCGCGAGCCGCTCCGCGGAGAGCGCCGCCTGCCGGACGGGGCGCAGCACCCGCCACATCATGATCCACACGATGAGCACCACGATCGAGACGAGGCCGAGGGCTGCGATGAAGATGGTCCGCATCATCAGGTTGACGGTGCGCTGCTCGGGTTCGAGCGTGTAGACGAGGTAGAGCTCGTGGTCTCCCGCGAGCGGCACCGAGACCGCGGATCCCACCACGATGCCCGGCTGCGTGCCGGAGCCCACCGGAATCCCGACGGACTGCCAGAGAAGCCCCGATCCCGCGGCGTTCACCGCCTCCCTCAGCTCCGGCGTGGGCAGGTCACGGAGCGCGGTGTTGGTGATCGGCTCCAGGATCATCTCCTCCGAGAGCTCATCCGGCGAGCGCAGCAGCATCGCACCCACCACGCCGGAGCCCGGCGCCTGAAGCGAGCGGACGAGTTCCCACGCCGATCCCTGCACCTGTTCGATAGTGACCGCGCTCGTCTGGTCGAGCCGGGTCTGCGCCTGCTGCAGCCGCCAGGAGGCATCGCCCAGGGTCTGGTCCACGCGCTCGGTGAGCAGGCCGGAACGGACCGTCGTCGAGACGTAGAAGGCGACCGCCAGCAGGGCGAGCGTGAGGATCGTGGCCGTGATCAGCGTGACCCGGAAGACAAGGGAGCGGCGCAGCTGCTCCATGAGGCGCCCGAACCTACCGAGCCCCACCCGCCTCCTCACGGGGGACGTCATCAGCCCTCGACAGGCGCCCCGGCGCGGTAGCCGACCCCGCGCACGGTGACCACCACCTCGGGTCGCTCCGGATCCTTCTCCACCTTGGCCCGCAGGCGCTGGACGTGCACGTTCACGAGGCGGGTGTCCGCGGCGTGCTGGTAACCCCACACCTGCTCCAGCAGGCTCTCGCGGGAGAAGACCTGCCACGGCTTCCGGGCGAGCGCCACAAGGAGGTCGAACTCGAGCGGGGTGAGCTGGATCAGCTCGCTGCCGCGCCGCACCTCGTGCCCCGCCACATCGATCGTGAGGTCTGCGATCGTCAGGTCCTCGGGGACCTCCTCCTCCGCATCGCGACGGCGCAGGCGCGTGTGGATGCGCGCCACGAGCTCCTCCGGCTTGAAGGGCTTCGCCACGTAATCGTCCGCGCCCGCCTGCAGGCCGGAGACCACGTCCTCCGTGTCCGAGCGGGCCGTCAGCATGATGATGGGGACGTCCGATTCCTCCCGGATCCTCCGGCACACCTCGATGCCGTCCATTCCGGGCAGCATGAGGTCCAGCAGGATCAGGTCAGGGCGCACTTCACGGAACTTCTCGACGGCGGAGCCCCCATCCGCACAGAAGGCCACCTCGTGTCCATCGGACTCGAGGACAAGGCCCACCATCTCCGAAAGCGCGGGATCGTCATCGACCACGAGAATTCGCCATGTCATGCCCCTAGTCTCGCATCCACAGGCGACTAACGCGGCCACCCCGGCCTGTGGGCGGGCCACATCCTCCAGGGGCCCGTGTGGCACGATGGACGCAGCCAAACGGAGGGGATACGGGGATGTCCGATCGGCAGAGCCAGTGGGAGTGGGACGAGGATCCTGCGTCCTCCGGAGAGTCTGCACCCGGCCAGGGCTGGGGCGGCGGGCAACAGTACGGGCAGGGACAGGGCTACGGGCAGGGACAGGGCTGGGACCCCCAGGGGCCGGGCTATGGCCAGGGACAGGGGTGGGGGCCGCAGGGCCCCGAGAACAGCTACGCCGAACAGCTGAACGCCGCCGGTGGATCCTTGAACTCCTACGGCACCATGGACTACCGCGTCGGTATCATCCCGCTGCGGCCCCTTGGCTTCGGTGAGTTCTTCGACGGCGCGTTCCGGGCGATCCAGCACAACCCGCAGGTGATGTTCGGGCTCTCCCTCATCGTGGCGCTCATCACCGCCGTGATCCAGACATTCACGAGCGTGTACTTCCTCCAGACCCTGCTCGGAATCGACATGACGGATGACCAGCTGGTGGTCAGCGCGATCGGCGGATTCGCCGTCGCCGCCATCGCGCTGAGCCTCGTCACCGGGCTCGGCACCCTCGTGCTGAACGGGCTCCTCATCAACTCCGTCTCCCAGTCCGTGATCGGGCGGAAGGTGAGCATCGGTGCCGTGTGGCGGGAGTCGAAGGGACAGCTGCTGCGCCTCATCGGCCTCACCATCCTCACGGGCA
>JAAZBW010000174.1 GCA_012513625.1 Actinomycetales bacterium
CCCTCCGCCACGATGATGAGAGATTCCCGCCGGCCCGCGGCCCTACCGGCCTCGAGCTTCGCGATCATGTCCTCCTCCCAGCCGTCCGCTGGGGGCTGCTCCGGGATGAGCACGTAATCGCAGCCGCCTGCCATGGCGCTCATGAGGGCGAGGTAGCCGCAGCGGCGGCCCATCACCTCGAGGATGAACGTGCGCTGGTGGGAGGCGGCGGTGGAGGAGATCTGGTCGATCGCGGTGAGGATGCGGGCGAGCGCCGTGTCCGTGCCGATCGTGGTGTCCGAACCCACGAGGTCGTTGTCGATGGAGCCGGGGAGGCCCACGAGGTAGAGCTCCGGGTGCCGCTCCGCCAGCTCCTGGCTGACCTCACCCTCGGCCACGAGCTCCGCCAGCATGGTGGGCCACTCGCGGCGGAACTCGTCCGCGCCGGTGAGGGTGCCGTCTCCGCCGATCACCACGAGGCGATCGATCCCGTGGGTGATCAGGTTCTTCATGGCGGCCTTCATGCCCCACCACTCGCGGAAATCGTCCGAGCGGGCGGTGCCGATGATGGTGCCGCCCTTGTCGATGATGGAGGAGGCGTCCCCCCACTCCATCGCCTTCACGCGGTCACCGCCCTCGATGGCGCCCTGCCAGCCCTCGTAGATGGCGTAGGGCTGCGCCCCATTGACGATCGCGCCGCGGATGACTGCCCGCACCGCCGCGTTCATTCCGGGGGCATCGCCACCCGAGGTCAGGACACCAATTTTGATCTTCTCGGCCACGGGCCCAGCCTATTGGGCCCGGCGGGGGTTCGGGACCCGGCGGGCCGGGATGCGGACTGGGGCGACGGCGGCGCTCACCCTGCGTCAGTGGGGCACCGGCCGCCGCGGGCCACCCGCCACAACCCGCCACACCTCAGTGGAAGAAGTGGCGTGTTCCCGTGAAGTAGAGCGGGACTCCAGCGGCGTCGGCAGCGGCGATCACCTCGTCGTCGCGGATGGAGCCGCCCGGCGCGATCACGGCCTTCACGCCCGCGTCCACGAGGATGTTCAGCCCGTCTGCGAACGGGAAGAACGCGTCCGAGGCCGCCACGGCGCCGCGCGCCCGCTCCTCGCTCGCCCCCGCAGCACCCGCAGCACCAGCACCAGCCCCAGCCCCAGACGCCCCACCGGGCGCCTCCTCCTGCGAGCCGGTGACCGCAGAGCCGAGCGTGTTCGCCCGCTCCACCGCCAGCTTCGCGGAGTCCAGCCGGTTCACCTGGCCCATGCCCACGCCCACGGAGGCGCCGTCCTTCGCGAGCAGGATCGCGTTCGACTTCACCGCCCGCACGGCCCGCCACGCGAACTCGAGGTCCGCCAGCGTGGCCTCATCGGCCGCCGGTCCGGCCACGTGCGCCCAGTTCTCCCGCGCATCCCCAAAGGCCGACCCGTCCGCGCGGGCCCCGGCCGCGTCGATCCGGTCCACCTGCTGCACGAGCAGTCCGCCGGAGACGGGACGCACCTCCACCGGAGCCGCAGCCGCACCCGTGCCGCCAACCCGGGCTCCGCCGTCGTCCCCGCCGGGCGCCGCCAGCCGCAGGATCCGCAGGTTCTTCTTCCCCTGCAGCAGCGCGAGCGCCTCCGGCTCGTAGTCCGGCGCGGCGATCACCTCAGTGAACACGGGCTTCACCTGCTCCGCCATCGCGAGCGTGACGGGCCGGTTGGCCGCGATCACCCCGCCGAACGCGGAGACAGGATCGCAGTCGAAGGCGCGCCGGTGCGCCTCCTCCACGGACTCCCCCACGGCGATCCCGCACGGGTTCGCGTGCTTGATGATCGCGACGGCGGGCCGCGCGTGGTCGTAGGCCGCGCGGATCGCGGCGTCCGTGTCCTGGTAGTTGTTGTAGCTCATCTCCTTGCCGCCCAGCTGCTCGGCCTCGGCGAGCCCGCCCGTGCCGTCCAGGTAGAGCGCGGCGGGCTGGTGCGGGTTCTCGCCGTAGCGCAGCGGGTGCGCGAGGGTCCAGGTGGCGCCGCGCCACGCGGGGTGGTCGGCGTCGTCGTACTGCTCACCCAGCCACGTGGCCACGGCGACGTCGTAGCTCGCCGTGTGCCGGAAGGCCGCCGTGGCGAGCCGCTGCCGTTCAGCGAGGGTGAACCCGCCTGCGTCGAGCGCGTCCAGTACCGTTCCGTACTCGCCTGGATCGACGACGACGGCGACGCTCCCGTGGTTCTTGGCGGCGGCGCGAACCATGGAGGGTCCGCCGATGTCAATCTTCTCGATGCATTCGGCCACGGACGCGCCGGATGCCACCGTCTCGGAGAACGGGTAGAGATTCACCACCACGAGGTCGAAGGGCTCCACGCCGAGCTGCGCAAGTTCGTCCACGTGCTGCGGGTTGGTGCGGTCCGCGAGGATCCCGGCGTGGACGCGGGGGTGGAGGGTCTTGACGCGGCCGTCGAGGCACTCGGGGAATCCGGTGAGGTCCGCGACCTCGGTGACCTCGGCGCCGGCGGCGCGGATGGTGGCGGCGGTGCTGCCGGTGGAGACGATTTCCACTCCGGCGGCGGCGAGGCCGGCGGCGAGTTCGGCGAGGCCGGTCTTGTCGAAGACGGAGACGAGGGCGCGGCGGATGGGGGTCTGGGTCATCGGTCTATCCTTCGGGTGCGTGGCGGTCTTCAGGCCGAGCACCCAGGCGGGCGATGCTCACGCCGATTCCGCGGGCCGCTCCCCGGTGGTGAGTCCACCTGCGCCAGTAACGGCCCTCCCCAAGGCTAGCCGCCGCGGGGAATTGACGGGTGTGGGGTCCGCCCTATCCCGCGTCCTCAGAGCCGATGTTGACCATCCAGTTGATGCCGTAGCGGTCCACGAGGGCGCCATAGACATCGCCCCAGACCTGCGGCTCGAGGGACATGATCACGGTGCCGCCCTCGGCGAGGGCGTCGAACCAGCCTCGCAGGAGTGCCTCGTCCGTGCCCATGAGGGAGAGGTTGATGTTGTTCCCGACGGCGAGCGGGACGGGCATCATGCCCTCGATGCTGTCCGCCGCGTACATGGTGATGGGCCCCGTGAGCGAGGCGTGCATGATGTTGTCTGCGGCGCTGTGGCCAGGCGGGACGGCCTGGTACTCGCCGAAGGTGCTGAAGTTGAGTTCGCCGCCGAAGATCGAGTGGTACCAGGTCATGGCCTCGCGGGTGGTGCCCGGGAAGTTCAGGTAGGCGTGCAGTGCGGTCATGGTCCGTACCTTTCCGTGGGTTGGGGTCCGAGGCTAACCCCGTGGGCCCGGGATCGCGCGGCGAGGGGAGGGCGCCCTCCCCCACTGCCGGCGTGCTCTCCGCGGGCCTACTACCCCTCGGGGAAGAAGATCTCCTCGATCCGTTTCCCGAAGAGGCCTGCGATGGAGAAGGCGAGTGGAAGCGAGGGGTCGAAGCGGCCCTTCTCGATCGAGATGACGGTCTGACGGGAGACGCCCAGCTCCTCGGCAAGGCGCTGTTGCGACCA
>JAAZBW010000175.1 GCA_012513625.1 Actinomycetales bacterium
CGTGAGGGACAATGGCGCACATGACGGAGACGGGCGCCGAGGCGCGGATCGTGCTCTACGTGCGCGGAGACTGCCACCTCTGCGATATCGCGCACCAGATCGTGGAGCAGGTGAGCCTAGAGTCCGGCGACGAGTACCTCGCCGTGGACATCGACCACTACCCGGAGTTGCGCAAGCGCTTCCACGAGGACGTGCCGGTGCTTGCCGTGGACGGGAGGCTCGTGGCGCGGTGGCGGTTCTCGCCGGACCTGCTGCGCGCGGCGCTCGCGGGCGGGCGGCAGGGCTCCTAGGAACTTCAGGGCCCCCGGAAACGGCAGTGCTCCCGGAAACCGTAGGTCCGCCAGGAACGGCAGGGCTCCCGGAAACGGCAGGGCCCCCGGAAACGGTAGAGCCGGGGCGGATGAACCGCCCCGGCTCTACGGGCCGGCTCGCGCAGGGGGAAGCGCGGGCCGCCATGGGTGGGAGATCTCAAATAAAGCGGGTATCCCACCCAGTGACTATCAAACCTGCTTGATGGCAGAGACCTCAAGGATAATCGAGACCTTGTCCGAAACGAGCACGCCGCCGGTCTCGAGGGCCGCGTTCCAGGTGAGGCCGAAGTCCTTGCGGTTGAGGACGGTCTTTCCGGAGAAGCCCACGCGCTGCTGGCCGAACGGGTCGGTAGCGGCACCGGTGTACTCGGCCTCGATCTCGACCGGCTTGGTCACGCCGTTGAGGGTCAGGTGGCCCTTGAGGACGAACTCCTCCTCGTCCTCCACCTCCACGGCGGTGGTGGTGAAGATCATGGTGGGGCTGTTCTCCACATCGAAGAAGTCTGCCGAGCGGAGGTGCTCGTCACGCTGCGGCGAGCGGGTGTCCACCGAGGCAAGCTGCACGGTCACGTCAGCCGTGGAGGCGGCGCCGCTCTCGGCCACCTCGACGGTGCCCTCGAAATCGGAGAAGGTGCCGCGCACCTTCGCGATACCGGCGTGGCGGACCGAGAAGCCCACCTCCGAGTGGGAGGGATCGATGGCGTAGGTGCCGGGGGCAATGTTGATCATGGTGTTCCTAACGTTGGTCCAGTTGGCGGTACATCACCACCATATAGTTGAAATCTAAACTACGCAAGGGCTAGGATGGGATCAGTTGCCCACGAGGCGCGAGCCCGCGGAATTGCGCGGACCAGCGCCGAAACTCACCACGTAAGGAGTCCCACGTGACTACTACTCCCAGCCCTGTCCGCTGGCTATCGGAGGAGGACCAGCAGGTGTGGCGCCAGTACCTTCGCGTGTCCATGGAGGTTAACGAGGCGCTCGATCGTGATCTGGTCCAGACCCACGGTCTCTCCCTCAACGAGTATGAGGTGATGGTGGTGCTCTCCGAGCAGCCGGAGCGCCGCATCCGCATGTCCGCCCTGGCGGAGGAGATCGTCAACTCCCGTTCCCGCCTCACGCACACGATCCGGCGGATGGAGCGGCGCGGCCTCGTCTCGCGCGAGGCGTGCGCGGACGACGGCCGGGGTGTGAACTGCATCCTCACCGATGAGGGCTACGCGGTCCTCGAGCGGGCAGCTCCGGACCACGTGGACTCGGTTCGCCGCAACATCTTCGACAACATCACGGCCGCGGAGGCCCGCAGCCTCGGTGCCATCCTCGGCAAGCTCGGAGAGAGCCGCCACGCCTAGGGCCTCGCACCCTCTCGTGTCAGAATGGGCCACATGCCTCCCGCAGTCGTCCACCTCATGCGCCACGGCGAGGTCTTCAACCCCGATGGCGTGCTCTATGGCCGCCTCCCCGGCTACCGCCTCTCGGATCGTGGCCGCGCCATGGCCGAGCGCGTGGCGGAGCGCCTCGTGGAGGAGGGAAGGGATCTCCGTGCCGTCGTTGCCTCGCCCCTCCAACGCGCTCAGGAGAGCGCAGAACCGGCGGCGGCCGCCTACGGGCTGGAGATCCGCACGGACCGCGGGCTGATTGAGGCGGGCAACGAGTTCGAGGGGGAGCGTCTCGGGGGAGAGCGACTGAAGCTCGCGCACCCCAAGTTCTGGAAGCGCTATGTGAACCCGGCGCGCCCCTCGTGGGGCGAGCCGTACTCCGAGATCGCGGACCGGATGACCGGCGCGATCCGGAACGCACTCACCCTGCTGGACCACGGGGGTGAGGCACTCCTCGTATCCCACCAACTCCCCATCTGGGTCACCCGCCTCCTCGTGGAGCGGCGCCCCTTCCTCCACGATCCACGCCGGCGCCAGTGCGCGCTCGCCTCCCTCACCTCGCTCGAGTTCTCCGACGGGCGTCTCGTGCGGCTCGCCTACTCCGAGCCGGCCGCGGACCTCGTGGCGGGGGCAACCGACATGGTCCCCGGGCTTTCCGGCGCCGTCCTGCCACGGGACGAGGACAGGACCCCGTGAGCCGAGCCACGCGGGCCCTCGCTACCGCAGCCGCCACCCTCGCACTCCTTGTTTCTGGGTGCGCCTCCATCGGAAACCCGGACGGCGCCGCCGGCGCCGGCTACCAGGCGGGTGACGGATCCTTCGTCACCTGGGGCGTCGAGGAGCGGGGCGAGCCCGTGGAACTCGTGGGCGAGTCCTACGAGGGAGAGGTGATCGACCTTGACCAGTGGCGGGGCGATGTTGTGGTCATGAACTTCTGGTACGCCGCCTGCCCGCCCTGCCGGGCGGAGGCTCCGGACCTGGTGGCCCTCCACGAGGAGTACCCGGACATCCACCTGCTCGGCGTCAACCCGCGTGACGACGCCGGAGCGGCCCAGGCGTTCGAGCGCACCTTCGAGATCCCCTACCCGAGCCTCTGGGACCAGGACGCGAGCGGCGTGGCCGCCATGCAGGGCCTCGTCCCGCTGCAGGCCATGCCCACCACCGTCATCCTCGATCGCGAGGGCCGGGTGGCTTCCCGCATCCTCGGCCAGGCCGACCCAACGATCCTGCGGGGCCTGGTGGACGACGTGGTGGCCGAGGTCGGTGCGGACGAGCCAAGAGGCGGTGCCTGATGGGTGAGCAGTTCGGTGCCCTGGTGATGGACGGCCCGCTCCTCGTGGCAATGGGGGTGGCCCTCGTGGCCGGGCTCGTCTCGTTTGCCTCTCCGTGCATCCTGCCGCTCATTCCCGGCTACGTGGGCTACCTGGGCGGTATCTCCGGCTCCTCCTCCGCGCCCGCCTCGGTAAGGGGCGGCGGATCCACGGCGACGGCGCAGCGCGCCTCCACCCGCCGTGTCCTTGTGGGCACGCTTCTGTTCGTGCTCGGCTTCACGCTCGTGTTCGTGCTGCTCGGGGTGGTGTTCGCCGCGCTCGGCGCCCGGATGGCCGCGTGGGTGGACATCATCATGCGGGTACTCGGCGTGTTCGTGATCCTCATGGGCCTCGCCTTCCTCGGCTACCTGCCGTTCCTTCAGAAGGACCTCCGCATCCAGATGAGCCCGCGGTTCGGGCTCGCGGGTGCCCCGCTGCTCGGTGCCACGTTCGCACTCGGCTGGACCCCCTGCATTGGGCCCACGCTTGCGGCGGTCCTCACACTCTCCTTCGGCGGCGGTGAGCCGATGCGCGGCGGCATCCTCGCGTTCGCCTACTGCGTGGGCCTCGGCCTGCCGTTCGTGGTCATCGCCGTGGCGTTTACCCGCTCCCCGCGCCTGCACCAGTGGATCCGCCGCCACCGCACCGCCATCACGAGGATCGGTGGAGCCGTGCTCATCCTCGTGGGGCTCCTGCTCGTGAGCGGGCTCTGGAACACGATCATGAACCTGCTTCAGGGCACGATCGCCGGCTTCAACCCGGTGGTGTGATGGGGCGCCCCGTAGCCACCCGTCCTGTGGTGGTCTGGTCCCGCTGGGCGTGGCGCCAGCTCACCTCCATGCGGGTGGCCCTCCTGCTCCTTCTGCTGCTCGCCGTGGTGGCGGTGCCGGGATCCTTCTTCCCGCAGCGGCCGCAGGATCCGGTGGCCGTGGCCGAGTACATCGAGGCCAATCCCGTGGTGGGCAGTGTGCTCGACCGGCTCGGCTTCTTCGACGTGTTCGGCTCAGCCTGGTTCGCCGCCGTGTACCTGCTGCTGTTCGTCTCGCTGGTGGGTTGCATCATCCCGCGCATCCGGGAGCACTGGAAGGGGCTGCGAACCCCGCCCTCGCGCGTGCCGCGTACCCTCCGCCGCTTCCCCGCTCACCGCGAGCTCACCACGGACCTCGCGCCGGAAGAGGTTACTGCGCGCCTCACGCGAGCCCTGCGCGGCTACCGGGTGCGCCGCGGCGAGGATGGCATCTCGGCGGAACGTGGTTACTCGAAGGAGACGGGCAACCTCCTCTTCCACGTGGCGCTCGTGGGGATCCTGCTCTCCTTCGCCTTCGGTCAACTCGCCACGTATCGGGGCCAGGCGATCGTGGTGGAGGGCGAGTCGTTCGCGAACTCGGTGCTCGACTACGACTCCTTCGAGGCGGGTTCGTTCGTGAACGAGGACGCGCTCGAACCGTTCCGGTTCACCCTCGACCGCATGACCTCGGAGTTCAGCGTGGCAGGCCGGCCCCAGTATTTCGGCGCCGAGGTGACCGTGGTGGAGCCCGGCCGCGAGCCCTACCAGACCACGATCATTCCCAACGAGCCGCTGCGTGCGGGAGGCACCGCCGTCTACCTCTCCGGTAACGGGTACGCGCCCCGCGTGGAGGTGCGGGACAGCGCCGGGAACCTCGCCTTCTCCGGGTCCGTCCCGTTCCTGCCGCAGGACGACTTCTACACCTCCACGGGTGTCATCAAGGTCCCGGACGTCTCGGGGGGCCAGCAGATCGGCTTCACCGGGCAGCTGCTCCCCACCGCCGTGGACTCGGGGGAGGACATCTACTC
>JAAZBW010000176.1 GCA_012513625.1 Actinomycetales bacterium
CGGTATGGGTGTAGGAGAACACGTGGCCCACGTGGAGGGAGCCGGAGACGGTGGGCGGGGGAGTGTCGATCGAGTAGACCTGATCCCGCCCGGCCGTGCGGTCGAACGCGTAGATTCCGGCCTGCTCCCACCGCTCGGTCCAGCGGTCCTCGAGGCCCTCCGCCGCTACCCGGTCCGGAACTCGCGGGGCTGCGTATTCGGCTGGGGTGGTGGGGAGGGCGCGCGAAGCCCCGGAAGGCAGTGTGTTCATGTGCTCATTCTTCCATGGGAGTCACGGCGCCCTCGAACTGATTTCCGCCCGTTCCGTGCGGCAGGATGGAATTCTTGGTGAACACACTCAACACGTGGAGAGCCCGATGGAGATCGTCATCCAACCCGACCCCGAACTTGCGGGCGACCTCATTGCGCAGGAGATCGTGCGTCTGTACCGCAGGAAGCCCACCGCGGTCCTCGGTCTTGCCACGGGCTCCACCCCCCTGCCCGTCTACGAGGCGCTGCGGCGCCGCCACGAGGCGGGAGAGGTCTCCTTCGCGGAGGGCCAGGCATTCATCCTCGACGAGTACGTGGGCCTGCCCGAAGGGCACCCGGAGAGCTACCGCACGGTGATCCGCACCGAGCTCGTGGACCACGTGGACTTCCCGCGGCACGCCCTCCACGCGCCCGAGGTGGAGGCCGAGGACCTGGAGAGGGCGGTACTCGCCTACGAGTGGGCGATCCGGGACACCGGTGGTGTTGACCTCCAACTTCTTGGGATCGGGGAGAACGGCCACATCGGGTTCAACGAGCCGGGCGCGTCCCTCGCGTCCCGCACCCGGGTCGGCTACCTGACCCCGTCCACGGTGGCCGCGAACGCCCGGTTCTTCGACGACGACGAGTCCCAGGTCCCGCGCCGCTGCGTCACCCAGGGGCTCGCCACGATCATGACCGCCCACCACCTCGTGATCATCGCCACGGGAGAGAAGAAGGCGCGCGCTGTGGCCCAGATGATCGAGGGCCCCGTCTCGCAGCGGTGGCCGGCCTCGGTTCTCCAGCACCACACCCACGTGACCGTGCTCTTGGATGAGGGCGCGGCATCACAACTCGAGCTCGCCGACTACTACCGGGAGGCCTACGGCTCCGTGCCGAGCTGGCGGATAATCTAGGGGCGTTGGCGCGCTGGGGCGCTGGGGCGCGAGGGCGCTCGGGGCGCGGGGCGCTCGGGCGCTGGGACCCGGCCAGGGCCGGCTCCGGGCCCTCGCCCGGCCCGCTCCTCAGGCGCCGAGTTCGCGGTCGCGGTTCACCACGCCGTCGACGAATCGCACCACCGACGGGCTGAAGCCCGCCTCCTCCGCGGCCACGAGACCAGCGATCGTGGTGCCTCCCGGGGAGGTGACGGTGTCCGTGAGGTCCGCCGGCGTCGCCTCCCCGAGCCGCTCGAGGACTAGCTGCGCCGAGCCGAGCACGGTCTGCGCGGCCATCTCCACGGCGAGCGCCTTCGGGATCCCGTGCCGGAGGGCCCCGCGGGCGAGCGCGTCGATGAAGTCGAAGGTGAGGGCGGGACCCGCGCCGGCCACCGCCGAGAAGGCGGCGATGTCCTTCTCCGCCAGCTCGACCGCACGGCCCACGGACTGGAACGCATCCAGCACCACCTGCACCTGGGCGCGCGTGGCGTGCTCATTGCCGGCCACGGCGGCCATCCCGGCGCCGATCTGGGCGTTGACGTTCGGCATCACCCGCACCACGGGCGTGCCTTCGGGCAGCCAGGAGGCGAGCCGGGAGAGCGGCTGCCCGGCCGCGATCGAGACCACCACGGGGCGCGCCTGGGCGAGTGCCTCGGCAAGGGCGGGCAGCACTGTGGCGAGCACCTGCGGCTTCACCGCGAGCACCACGTACTCAGAGGCACGGACCACGTCGTCATTCGAGGGCACGGCGGCCACCCCGGTATCCCGGGCAAGGGCGAGGGCCGCCTCCCCGTGCCGTCCACTCACCACGATCTGGTCCGCCGGGTGCCCCGCGGCCACCATCCCGCGCACGATCGCGCCCGCCATGTTGCCCGCACCGATGAATCCGAATCTCATGGTGCCCATCGTAGGGCTGGGACGGGAGGGCGGTGCGCGGGCATGATGGGGCCATGTCCCAGAGCTCGCAGACCCCGTCCCGCCACGCCCTCGTCACTGGCGCCTCCACCGGCATCGGAGAGGAGACCGTCCGCGCGCTCGTCGCCACCGGCTGGCGGGTGACCGCCACGGCCCGCCGGGAGGACCGCCTCGCCGCGCTCACGGAGGAAACCGGGTGCCACTACCACCCAGCCGATCTCACGTCCGACGACGACGTGGCGCGCCTCGTCGAGTCCGTCACCTCCCGCGGGCGCGTGGACGCGCTCGTGAACGTTGCGGGCGGGGCGCTCGGAGTGGACACGGTGGCAGAGGCGGACCTGGGGCGCTGGCAGCGCATGTACGACATGAACGTGCTGGGAACGCTACGGCTCACGAAGGCCGTGCTGCCCCACTTCGGGGGTGAGGGCGGCGACCTGTTGTTCGTCACCTCGACGGCCGCGCACGACACGTATCCTGGTGGCGCTGGCTACGTGGCCGCCAAGCATGCGGAGCGGATCATCCCCCTCACGCTCCGCCAGGAGCTCGTGGGCCAGCCGGTGCGGGTGATCGAGATCGCCCCGGGCATGGTGAAGACCCCGGAGTTCTCCCTGAACCGGCTGGGCTCCGAAGACGCGGCGGAGGACGTGTACCGGGGAGTGGAGGCGCCGCTCAGCGGGGCGGACGTTGCTGAGGCGATCGCGTGGACCCTGAACCTGCCGCGACACATGAACATCGACTCGATGACCATCCGGCCGGTGGCCCAGGCCACGAACACCCTCGTGGCGCGGAAGGGCTAGGCCTGCGCCTCGGTTGCCTCGCGGACAAAGTCGCGCAGCGAGCGCATCTTGTGGTCCCGGGCGGCCCGCTCGATCTCCTCGCGCGGCGCCCCGGTCTTGATGAGTTCAAGCATCCTGTCGTGCTCCTCTACGGAGGTGCGGGAGCGGCCCGGCAGCCGGTAGAGCCCGCCGCGGCGGATCACGGCCACGCGTTCCCACTCTCGCTCGAGGATCTCGAACATGTGGTCGTTCGGGCAGGAGGTGCACAGCTGCCGGTGGAAGCGGGAGTTCAGTTCCGTGAACAGGCGGGGCTCAAACTCCCCGGACTCGACGAGGCTGCGCATCTGCTCGTTCGTGGCGATGGCGTCGTCGAGGAGTTGTGCGTCGATGTGCTCGGCTGCGAGGGAGGTGACGGCGCCCTCGAGGTACGCAAGGGTCTCCATCGTGTCCGCGTAGTCCTCGACGTCGATGCTGGCCACCTCGGCTCCCACGTTGCGGGTGAAGGTGACGAGCTTCTCCGCCTCGAGCCGGCGGATGGCCTCCCGCACGGGCACAGGGGAGACGCCCATCTCGCGGGCGATCTGGTCGAGGACGATCCGGTAGCCGGCCACATAGCGTCCCGCCACGATTCGACCACGGAGCTCACGGTAGACGGACTCGGACTTGGAGAGCGGCTCGCCCCTTGGTGGGCTCTTGATCGGCATATGAAATCCTGTTCGATTTGGTATAGCCAATTATGCACGGAAGCGCCGGAGGATCTGGCGGAGAGTGCCGTGAGGGCCGGGTGGAACGTGTCCCACCCGGCCCCGTACGCAACCGGGGTTGCTACACCTGGACGAGCGAGGGCAGCCAGAGGACGATGTCCGGGAACGCGAACAGAATCGCGATCACGATCATGTCCACGATCACGAAGGGGAGGACGCCGGCAAACACCCGGTCCACCTTCACCCCCGCCGTTCCGGCCACCACGAAGCAGTTGATACCGACAGGTGGAGTGACCATGCCGATCTCGATCAGCTTCACGAAGATGATGGCCAACCACACGCCCGAGAATCCGAACTCCATCGCCACCGGATAGATCAGCGGAACCGTGATCACGAGGATCGAGATGGTCTCGAGGATCATGCCGAGCGGCAGCAGGGTGGCGAGCAGGATGATCATGGTGAGCGTGGGGCTCAGTCCCCAGCTCATCACGCCGTCCGCCAGCATCCGGGGCACCCGCGCGAGCACGAAGAAGCTCGAGAGGATGGCAGAGCCCACGATGATTGAGAACACCATCGAGGTGGTGCCCGCCGTCTCCTTCAGGGCGTCCACGGAGGCGATCCAGATGGCCTTGGGGCCTTCCTTCCACATCTCCGCCACCAGCATGGCGCCTGCCACCACGGCGCCGATGGCGGCCGATTCGGTGGGAGTGAACAGGCCGGAGTACATGCCTCCGAGCACGATCACGAACAGGACTGCCACGCGGATCACGCCGCGCATGGGGAGATCGCGCAGGCGCTCGGCCGGCTTCTCCACCACGAGCGCTTCCTGGATGCGACGGCCCTGGACCTCGTGGCTCGCAATGTCCGCCGTTGCTCCGGGCGCCGAACCAGACACGTTGGCGAGTGCCGTGGCGAGAGCAGGAGCGTCCTCGAGCTCCTCGAGCTCGCGGTCGAGCTCGTCCTGGAGCTCCTCCGCCACCTCGCTCGCAATGCCGGGGTTACGGACCATCGTGCGCCGGGCGGCGAAGACCACGTACGTGGCGTAGGCGCCGGCCGAGAGGATGCCGGGAATGATGCCCGCCGCGAGCACCTGGCCCACGGATTCGCCCGTCATGATCGCGTAGAGCACGAGGATGACCGAGGGTGGGATGAGCACGCCGAGGGTTCCGGCCACCGCCACCGTGGCGGTGGCGAGGGGAAGCGGGTAGCCGTGCTTGCGCATCTCCGTGACGGAGAGCTTGGACATGGTGGCGGCGGTGCCGATCGAGGAACCCGAGACGGCGGCGAAGCCGGCACAGGCCATGACCGTGGCCACGCCGAGTCCGCCCGGGAACTTCCGGAAGACGAAGGCAGCCACCTGGTAGACCTGCTCGGCGATGCGCGCCTTGACCGCGAACATCCCCATAAGCGTGAACATCGGGATGATGGCGAGCGAGAAGCTCGCCACCTGGGTGAATGGCACAGAGCCGATCGTGGACGTGGCGTTCTCAAAGGACCGCAGGAGCACGATCCCCACGCCACCGGAGAGCCCGAGGGCGAATGCGATGGGCATCCTGATGGCCATGAGGGAGAGCATCAGGAGCAGGATGGCGATGACGAGGCCGATGTTGCTCATCGGTCATCCTCCGTTTCTGTGGTGGAGCCTCCGGCAGCCGCGCGGGAGCGCGCCTCCTCGGCCTCCTCGGTGAGTTCGAACGGCCGGACCGGCGCATCGGCCAGCTGCTCCGGGGAGGCAAAGCCGAGGACCTCCTGGCCACGGGCGGTGCGGATCACGTTCACGATTGCCACCACGAGCATCGCCGCGAAGCCGATCGCGATGATCCAACGGGCGGGGTAGATGGGCCAGTTCACGAGGCCCATGCGGATCTCACCCTCCGCGGTGGACTTCATGGCCCGCGTGGTGGTGGCGTAGGTGGCCCACACGAGGAAGGCAGACGTGAAGGTCCAGGCAATGGTCACCACCACCTGGCGCACCCTGGCGGGGAGCCGCTCCGTGAGGAGGTCGATCTGGATGTGGGAGTTGGTGGCACCGGTGTAGGACATGCCGAGGAACACGGCGGCCACGAGGGCGGTCTCGCTGATCTCGAGGATTCCCGGTACCGACTTCTGGTACAGGGTGCGGCAGAAGACGTCGATGGTGATGGCCACCATCATGACGACGGTGGCGAGGGTGGCGATCACCCCGAACGTGGAGGTGAGTGAACGGACAATGCGTTCCATGGAGTCTCTTCTCTGGGAAACCGGCTTGTGGTGCCGGTGGGTCCGATGGGGGAGCGCCCTGGAGTGGGCGCTCCCCCTAGGGGGTGGGATCAGCCGTTCCCGGAGAGGAAGCGGTCGACGCATGCGGCGACCGGGTCCTGCACGAGGTCGGGAGCGGAGGAGAGTGTGGCGAGCTTGGCCTGGTACTCCTCCAGGTACTGCTCGGCGTTCACAAGACCGTCAGTGGTGGCCTGCTTGACCCACTGCTCGACCATCTGGTTGCCAACGAGGTCCTTCCACTCGTCGGTGGCGGACTGCTCCCAGCGGTCGAAGCGCTCGGTGCCGGAGAATCCGAGCAGCTCGTCGCACTGACGGCCGGCGCCCTCGTTGAACCTGACGATGCCCTCGCCCGTGTTGAAGTCCGCGCGGACCTCGTCGAACAGGGTCTTCAGGTCTTCGGGCATCGAGTCGTAGGCGTCCTGGTTCACCCACATGGAGAACACCGTGTAGTGGCCGAATCCGGGGTCGGTCCAGTAGGGCAGGAGCTCCATGAGGCCGTAGTCCACGGGGCCGTCGAACGTCCAGGCCACGCCGTCGGCGAGACGGTTCTGGATGCCCTCGTAGCTCTCGGCAGCCGAGAGGGAGACGATGTTGGCGCCGGCGAGCTGGAAGGCCTGCTGCGTGTACGGGCCGATCGCGCGGAGGCGGAAGCCCTCCAGATCGCTGATGTCCGTCAACTGGTCGTTGCTTCCCATGATGAGGCGACCGACCGGCCACGCGCCCACGAACTCGAGGCCGTTCTTCTCCCAGACAGCCTGGGCGTCCTCGTTCTCCATGTACATCTCGTACAGGGCCTGCATCACGGCCGAGGAGTTGTCCGCCATGAACGGCAGGGACACCACCGTCTGGGTGGGGAAGAGTGCCGGGGTGTAGTCCGTGATGGTCACGCCAATGTCCGCGCGCCCGTCACGCACGCACTCCGCGATCTCGGGTCCGGGGCAGATCTCCTCCGGATTGGTGACGTCCACGGTCAGACGGCCTTCGGAACGCGCCTCGAGCTCGTCGAAGAACCACATGGTCACGGGATGGTGGGGGGTGCTGGTCTGCACCATGGTGGCGAGGTTGAGGGTGAAGGACTCGCCCTCGGCGACGCTCCCGTCGCCATCGGTGCTGCTGCCGTTGCCGCCGCCTCCGCAGGCGGCGAGGGCGAGCGCTCCGATGGCTGCGAACGCCATCGCGGCCGAGCGCTTGCTGAAACGCTGGAACATGATTCTCCTTCTGGTGTTCGGCTCCATCGTCGGAGCTGATGCGGTGGGTGCCGGGGTGCACCCTTTGGGGGATGAACGTTGTGGATCAGACCTGGTTGCCGAGCTTGAAGCCCTGCTCGGCATCGCCCTTGCGGGTGTAGGAGAA
>JAAZBW010000177.1 GCA_012513625.1 Actinomycetales bacterium
CGCGATCACCGCCGTGGTGATCGCCGTGATCCCCGGCTCGCACAACGCACTCATGACCGCGGGCGGGCTCGTGTTCGTGGCCGTGATCCTCCACAACCTGCTCGGCTACGGCCTTGGGTACGCTGCGGGCCTCCTCACCCGGCGTTCGGACAAGCAGTCCCGCACCATCGCCATCGAGGTGGGCATGCAGAACTCCGGCCTCGCCGCCGGTCTGGCCGCGCAGTACTTCAGCCCGGAGGCCGCCCTCCCCGCCGCGATCTTCTCCACGTGGCACAACATCTCGGGCGCCCTGTTCGCCGCAGTCTCGCGGCGCTTCCCGCCCAAGGACCGCGTGGCCGAGCCGGTCCCGGAGGCCGTGGCCTCGTAGCGGTCTCCTCCCCGGCGACGGCGGCGCTCCCGTTCCCGGGCACCCCTCGCCCGGGCTCTTCCTCCCCGGAAACCGGCATCACCACTGCGAGGATGATTCACATGCATCGTCCGTGGATCAGGGTTCTGGCGTGGGTGGTGGCCGCGATCCCGCTGCTCGGCGCGGCTGCGCTCGCGGTCGCGCCCCTGATCGGCCTGCAGCACATCAACCCGCTCGGGCAACTCCTCGCGGCTCGCGGGCTGATTGCCGCGGTCTCTGCAGCAGCCGCGGTGATCTTCGGCATCTGGTTCATCGCCGTTGCTCTCCGGCGTCGTCGGATCATCCGCAGCATCAACCCCCGCAGTCGCGCCAAGAACAAGCACGTCCCGCCCCGGTTCCCGGCGATCTCGCTCACGCTCGCGCTCGCCGCGGTTGCCTCCGCCGGCCTCCACGTGGGCGTGCTGGCGCAGCGCGGCCTGGACCGGGACGCGCTCGCCTCCCTTGAGGACCTGGCGGCGCAACCGGAGGGAGCGGGGGAGGTGACGGTGGTCGCGCTGAACACGCAGTGGGCGAACGTGGCGCCGGACGTGGTGGCGCACCTGGTGACGGCCGCGCAGGCGGACGTGGTGTTCCTGCCCGAGACCCCGATCATCGATGCCATCCACGTGCGCGATCTGCTGGCCGTGGCGGGACGCGAGTTCCAGGTCTTCCCCGAGAGGAAGGGCGATTCGCGGGACACGTCCATGCTGGTGGCCGACGAATTCGGCGAGTACGTGAGCGCCGGTCACCCCGTGATCGGCTCCTCGCGTGCGGAGCCGGCGGCGGGCGCGGCCACTGGCCCCACCCTCACCGCCATCCACGCCTACCCGCCGCCCACCCCGTGGCCGCTCAGCTGGCTCTACGGCGAGCGCTCCACGGAGGAATCGCGCACCCGCTGGGTGGAGGAGGTCCGCGATTCGCTCGCCACCTGCACCGGACACGCCTGGGGAATCATCGGCGGCGATTTCAACGCCACCCGCGATCACATGGCCGGAATGCCCGATTGCGGCTACGTGGACGTCCTCGCTCACACCGGCGCCGGCGGCTGGGGCACGTGGCCGGATGAGGTTCATCCGTTCCTGGGCGCCCCCATCGACCGCATCCTCGTGGACCCGGCGCACTGGTCGCCGGTTGATAGCTGGGTTGTGGAGATGCCGGGGACCGACCACCGGGCGGTGGTCGCGCGGTTGGTAGCCCGGTAGCGGCGGGCGGTGCCCGCCCTGCCGCCCTGCCGCCCTGCCGCCCTGCCGCCCTGCGGCTTCGCCCGCCCCAGATATTCCGTAGACCACCATCCCGCTGCGCTGCCACAATCCTCGGATGCCACAGATCCACACCGCCGGCGTCCCCACCGAGGGCGCCACCGAACTCACGCCCATCCAGCGCGCCTACACGCAGCTGGTGCGCGACGCCGATCTCCTCGTCTACGGCCACCACGACTTCGACGAATCCGACGAAGCCCAACTCGAAGCCTGGAAGGCCACCCGCTACTGGGATGTCCGCAGGCTCGTCGTACTCGACGACGACGACGCCGCCACCGCACCGGCCGCTGAGTCCCGCGCGGATGCCGGCGCGGCAGCTGCGGGCAGCCCAGACGGCAGCCCCGGAGCCGCGCCCGCCCGCGCGCTCGGCGTCGCCATGATCAGCCTCCCCCTCGAGGAGGACAAGGAGCTCGCCCACCTCTGGCTCTGGGTCCGCCCGGAGGCGCGCGGCCGCGGACTTGGCCGCGCGCTCGCAGACGCCGCCGAACGAATCATCCGCGAAGCCGGCCGCACCTCCGTCCAGGTCTGGCGCACCGGCGCGATCGTGCCGCACGACGCCCCCGAGGCCCTCGTCCCACCCACGGGCTTCGGCGCCGTGGACCGCACCGCCCCGAAATCCAGTGGATGATCAGCCGCGGCTTCGTCCTCGAGCAGGTGGAACGCGTCTCCACTTTGGTGATCCCCACGGAGGTGCGGGAGAGGACCAACTGGCTGAACGTCGTCGGGGGATTGCGGGAGGACGCCCACGCACAGGCGGACGGCTACCGGCTCGTGACCTGGGAGGGGCCCACGCCGGAGGAACTTCGCGAGCCGTACGCGCAGCTGAAGCGGCGCATGTCCGTGGACATCCCCCACGCCGGGCTCTCGAACGGCGAGGCCGAGATGACCTCCGAGCGCATCGCCTACAACGATGAGCGGGCGAAGGCGAAGGGCGCCCACTGGATCGTGGTGGCGGTGGAGCGGGAATCGGACGGGATGCTCGTGGCGTACACCGAGCTTGAATGGCCGCGGGCGGACTCGCCCGGCGTCTGGCAGATGGACACGTTCGTGCACGGCGAGCATCGCGGGCACCGGATCGGCATGTGGATCAAGACGGAGATGCTGTTCCGACTGCTTGCGGCGAACCCCGCCGCAGAGCGCATCCACACCTGGAACGCCGACGAGAACCAGTACATGCTCTCCATCAACGAGGTGCTGGGCTTCGAGCCGGTGGCGTACGAATCGGCATGGGAGCTCCGCGGGCTGTAGGCGCCACTCGAGGTGCCCACCGCG
>JAAZBW010000178.1 GCA_012513625.1 Actinomycetales bacterium
GCGAGCCTGCCGTCGTCGTCGACGACGAAACCCACCCGGGTCCGCCACCCGACCACGCCCCCGGGCACCTCCCGTACCCGGACGTCCCCCACGGCATCGGCGACGGCAACGCTTCCGATCCGCCGCATCACGTCGGCGATCACCGCCTCCTTCCAGCGGAGCTGCGGGGCGGGTGCCACGTGGCCGAGGTCGGCGCCGCCCACGTCGGTGGCGGCGGCGAGCGGCCACACGTGCGGGACGCGGTCCGGGGAGGCGCGCAGCACGGAGGTGGTGCGGGCGAGGAGGAGGCGCGGGCGGTTCTCGAGTACCTCGACCTCGACCTCTTCACCGGGTAGAGCGCCCGTCACCAGGGCCACCTTGCCGCCCAGTTCGGGGACGGACTCGGGGACGCGGGCAACGCAGTAGCCGCCGTGGGCGGGAGCGCCCATCTCGAGCACGAGTCGCTCCATCACTTCTCCTCCGCGGGTTCGCGCACGAGCAACCAGGTGACCCAGAGGACGAGGGCGAACAACGGAACGCCCATCACGAGGCGGGCGGTGCCGAGCCAACCCACCTGGTTCGAGAGGTAGAGGGGATACTGGACAGAGAGCCGCAGCGCAAAGAGTGCCACCCACAGCCACGTGGCCGCCACGTACCGCGCGTACGCCGGCGAGGAGCGCCAGGACTCCCACCGGCCGCGCAGCAGGGCCACAATTATGCCCACCACGGGCCAGCGGGCGAGGATCGAGATGAGAACACCCGCGAGGTAGACGGCGTTGACCCAGAGTCCCCACACGAAGAAGTCGCCGGCCTCCCCGCTGCGCCACGCCCAGACCACGCCGATCATCACGCCCGCGAATCCGCCGAGCGCCATCGCGGCGGACTGGCGGGAGAGAAGGCGGGCCGCGAGGGCCACCAGCGCGATGGCGGTGGCGGCAATGAGGGAGGGGAGCAGATCGCGGGTGGCCACAAACACCACCACGAACACGAGGCCGGGCAGGACGGACTCCACGAGGCCGCGGACGCCGCCCATGGATGCCATCACATCGAATTCCTCCGCGGCGAGCTGCGCGAACGCGCCCGATGGCGCGGGCGCGGCGGCGCCCCCATCGTCGTCAGTCCCGGTTCCCGGCTCGCGGGGATCGAGTTCACTCATCGGGTTTCGGTCATCTCCGGGCCGCGCTTGGGGGCCCCGACGGCCCCGGACGGCTCATCCGCCGCCGGGGCGGGGGTGGAGCCCGGCACGGTGAGGGGCAGGACCTCACGCGGCGGTCGTGCCTGCGTGCCGCGCACCACCACGAGGCCGTGGAGCACGCTCTCGAGCTCCTCAGCCGCCTCGGTGTTCACCGCGGCAGGGCCTGAGAACACGGCGCGGACCATCCAGCGTGGGCCGTCCACACCCACAAAACGGACTGTGCGGGTACCGGAGCCCCCGGGGGTGGTCACGGGCATGTGGGCGATCAGCTCGCGGCCGAACTCACCTGGTACGTCATCCACCTGGCCACCGGCCTCCTTCGCGGAGGCGACGAGCTCGGGGCGAATCTCCTCCCACAGGGAGGCGGTGCGAGGAGCGGCGAACGCCTGCAGTTGGAGCGCGGAATCGCCGATGGTGACCGTGGCGGCCACCGGCACGCGTGAAGTGCGCTCCAGTTCGAGGCGCAGGGTCATGCCGGGGCGCTTGGGGATACGAAACGCCCCCAGGTCCACCCTGTTGCCGAGGCTCGGCTTGTCCTCCACGTCCCACGGACCGGAGGTTGCCGGTTCGATCTCCTCCTCGGATTGGGCGACCTCCGGCCGCCGGCGGGAGAAGAGTCCCATCTCACCACTCCTTTTCGCTGCTTCAGCCTGAACTGTACCCCTCCCTCCTCCCGCCCCGATTCCCGAGAGATGGGCTTTGGGGCCGGGCGTCCGCCTCCACCGAGAGGAAGCCGTCACTGCACCCGCGCCGTCGAGGCGAATGGGCCATGGAGTCTGCACCCGCAGCGTCGAGGCGGATGGGCCGCGGAGTCTGCACCCGCGCCGTCGAGGCGGATGGGCCGCGGTGCGGGTGTGGTGTGCCAGAGTTGGGAGGTGACCTTCCGCGAACGCGTGTTTCCCCCCCTCCCGGTCTTCGTGCTGCTCTGCCTCCTCGCAGGGTCCTTCGGCCTGATCCTCGTGCCGCTGTCCACGACCGTCGCCGCCCTCGTGGGGACCACCATCGCAGTGCTCGCGGGACTCGTGCAGTACCTCACGGCGCCGGTGCTCGAGGTGGAGGATGGCTGGTTCCGCGCTGGAACCGCGCGCATCGAGGGCCACTTCCTCGGCGAGGTGGAGGTACTGGACCGGGCGGGCATGCGCACCGCGATGGGCACGGGAGCCGATCTGCGCGCGTACACCGTCTACCGGGACCACACGAGCACCGGAATTCGGGTGGCGCTCGTGGACGAACGGGATCCGGCGCCGTACTGGCTCGTGAGCAGCCGGAACGCCCCCGCACTTGCGGAAGCGTTGTCCGGGATCAGCGGGCGATAGCCTCAGCCGGCGCACTCCGAGCAGACGGGCTGGCCGTTCTCCTCGTAGGCGAGCTGGGAGCGGTGGTGCACGAGGAAGCACTGCGAGCAGGTGAACTCGTCCGCCTGCCGGGGAATCACGCGAACCGCGAGCTCCTCCCCCGAGAGGTCGGCGCCAGGCAGCTCGAAGCCCTCTGCCGCCTCGGTCTCGTCCTCATCCACCGCAGTGGCGGTCTTCTCGTTGCGGCGTGCTTTCAGCTCCTCGATCGAGTCAGCACCGAGGTCCTCGTCATTCTTGCGGGGTGCGTCATAGTCGGTCGCCATCAGGGCGTCACTCCGATTCCTTCAGTGGTCACTGGTAGCTTTCAACGCGAGTAGGCACCCTGGTATTCCCCTGCGTCCATGGCCCCCGGTGACTCGCGACTCCCGGACTATACACTGCCCGACCGGGTCTCGTGAGCAGTCGCCACAACTTCCGCCAGGAGCGCCGAAATCCCGGGGTTTCCGGCGATCACCATGCCCTCCGATGCACGTTCCCCACGCAGTCCGTGGACCACTCCGCCCGCCTCACGGACGATCACCTCACCCGCCGCCATGTCCCAGGGGTTGATCCCGGATTCGAAGAACGCGTCGAGGGTACCGTCGGCCACCATGCAGAGGTCGGCCGCGCAGGAGCCGAGCCTGCGGATGTCCCGCACCACCGGTAGCACCCCCGTCAACGCCCGCGCCTGCCGGGCCCGCTGCTCCGCGACGTAGCCGAATCCGGTTCCCACGAGGGAGACCCCAAGGTGCTCCACCTCCGTGACCCGGATCGGCTCTCCGTCGCGGAACGCCCCGCCGCCGAGGTGGGCGTGCCAGAGGTGCCCGAGGGCGGGGGCCGCCACGGCGCCCGCCACCACGGTCCACTCGCGCGGGTCGGGTGGGCCGAGGCACACCGCCACGGATACAGCCCACGCGGGCTGCCCATAGAGGTAGTTGACGGTGCCGTCGATCGGATCGAGCACCCACGTGAGCCCGCTCGTTCCCGGCGTGTCATCTCCCTCCTCGCCGAGGATCGCATCGTCCGGCCGCTCCTCGGCGATCCGCCGCCGCAGGAGTTCCTCCACTTCGTGGTCCACAGCAGTCACCACGTCCGCGAGCGAGGACTTGGTCGCCTCGACCGTGACCACCCCCTCCCGCCGAGCCGCCGCCAGCTCTGCGCCCTCCCGTGCCAGTCTGATCGCCAGCGTGCCCAGTTCCTGTGTCTCCGTCACGTCCATGCGGGTATTGTCTCCCCTCCGCGCACCTGCCGGACCACCCCACGCCACACCGACCCGCATCCCCGGACGCAGGCTCCCCCGGTGGCACTCTGGGACGAGGAGAAGTGAAGGAGCCGACTGTGGCCAATCTGCGCCTGACGGGAGTCAAGGACGGCACCCACCTCGTACTCGTGGATGCGGAGGGTGCCGAATACACCCTGCCCATTGATGACAACCTGCGTGCCTCTCTGCGCCGGGGACGCGCCGAAAGGCCTGCGGGGGCCACCGAGTCCGTCACTCCGCGTGAGATCCAGCAGATGCTCCGTGCAGGGGCCACGGTGGACGAGGTGGCAGAACTCTCCGGACTGAGCCCCGAGCACGTCGAACGATTCGAGGGTCCCGTGACCTCAGAACGCGTCTGGGTGGTGCAGCAGGCGATGGCGATTCCCGTCGGGCGGCATCCGGACTCGCCCGTGCTGGGAGATCTTGCGCTCGATCGTCTCGCCACGCGCCGCGTGGCTCCGGACAGCCTCGAGTGGGACGCCGTCCGGTCCGGAAGCGGCCCCTGGACGCTCCTCCTCTCGTTCCCCGTGGAGGGACGCCAGCTGCGCGCGAGCTGGGAGGTGGACGTCCAGTCCCGCTCGCTCCATGCGATCGACGACGAGTCGCGCTGGCTCTCCGAGACTGATGCTGATTCGCCGCGTGGGCGCCGGGGACTCGCGGGAGTCGTCAATGCCTTCCCCTCCCGCGCGGAACGCGAACCGGCCGGCCCCGTGGCGCCACGCGTACCAGCGGCCGAGGACACTGGTACATCGGAAAACGATCCCGCCGGGGGTACCGATGCGCTA
>JAAZBW010000179.1 GCA_012513625.1 Actinomycetales bacterium
GCCGCCCTCCACGTACCAGTCGGACCCTTCCGCGCGGTACGCGGATCCACCCTTCAGCATGACGAACCTGCTACGTCCGTCTGAGTGCTCGGAGGCAGTCCAGTTCCACACCTCTGG
Source organism: Actinomycetales bacterium (assembly GCA_012513625.1). Lineage (GTDB taxonomy): Bacteria > Actinomycetota > Actinomycetes > Actinomycetales > Actinomycetaceae > JAAZBW01. Next base: position 118 of record JAAZBW010000179.1, read on the forward strand.
CACGAGTCGCTCAAAGCCGGCGGTCTCGGCGGCCAGCTGCCACTCGTCCTCCGTGGGCAGCCGCCCTCCGGCCCATGCACAGTAGGCGCGCGCATCTTCGAGATCCACCCATGTCACCGGCTCGTCCGGAGTGCCCCGTTTGCGCCGGAACCGGTTCGCGACGGCGGGGACGTACCCGGTCTCGTCCGCGAATTGGTCGAACTCGGCCTCCGTCACCTCACGCGCGGCGACGGCGATGCCTCCCTCCAGCGCCACCTCGCGTTGGGAGGTGCGCGGATCGTGCAGGCGAGGGGGCAGCGGCTTCCACTCGTTGGCATAGGGAGCCCCCTGGTACCAGCCGGTCTCGCGTGCGCGGTAGCGAACAGTGAGGACGTGCCTCCCGGCAGGGACAACGATCGCGGGCACCGGCGCCTCCTCTGCCGGGCGGCGGCCGGCCTCGGGCTCAGCCACGCGTACGGCGAGCCGGTGCGGGAAGGCGGCCTCGTCGTCGTGCGGAATCGCGGTGAGCGCTCCGGCGGACTCGGCGACCCACGCCGGAACATCCGTCCCGGCGCGGACCACGGCGATGGCGAGGATCCCGCCCGCCGGGACGGTCACCAGGTCCCCTGAGGCGAGTTCTAGCCCGGTGGAGAGGTCCCACGCACGGGCGTCCTTGTCGTCGGGGCCCAGGACGGACCCGGTGTACGCGGTGCCGTCGCGGTGGGCGAGGGTGAGGAGTGCGGCTCCGTCCAGCTCGAAACGGGAAGCCACCACGCCGGCGGCCGTCGCCTCCTGATCGAGGTCGGCCAGTGGAGTCCACTCACCGCGGAGAAGTACGTCCGAGGCGGCCCGCTGCACGGCGAGCATCCGCCGGAGGGTGGCGGCATCGCGCGCGGACCAGCCGACCCAGACGCCGAAGACCACCTCCCACACCATGAGGCCCACCCCGTTCAGCCACGCGGAGCGGAGTTCGGCCGAGTGGTCGCGGTGCCAGCGCCGGATGTGGTGCTGCATGTGCCTGCGCTCGAGCCAGTGGGCGCGGAGGACGCCCGGCGTGGGCGAATCGGCGAAGAACTGGGCCCACGAGGCGGCGTGGTCAGCGATCCGGGGGAGGGGCAGCTTCGATTCGCCCTCGAGCACGATCCCAGGATTGGCTGCTCGGAGGGAGGCCACGAGCTCCGGGTTGGCCTCCTTGAGGGTGTCCAGGAAGACACCGTCGATGTTGAACTCGCGGACGAGCGACGTGAGCTCGGCGACGTCGTCGCGGCCGCGGCGGGTGCCCACATCCCACGGGTTGTAGTCCACGCAGACGGCTACTCCGGCGGCGTGGAGCTCGGAGATGAGTTCGGCGAGTCCGGGGACCTCGCGGTAGAAGTCCCACTGGTTCCGGTCGTCGATCCCGATGATCGGGTAGGCGTGCCAGAGCACCACGGCGTCGAGTCCGCCCAGGCGCTCCTTCGCGTCCGCCAGGAACCGGTGCGGGGTGAAGCGGTGCTCCTCAAAGCTGTAGAGCAGCTCGTCCCAGAGCCACACCTGCGCCACGGCGTGCGCGCGGGAGGCCCACGCCGCCTCCGGGATGTCGTAGATCTCGAAGGTGCCGAGGCTCTCGCGGGTCTCCTGCCTCCATTCCGCGAGTCGCCGGCGCCACGCAGGCCGGCTGGCCGGATCGTCAGGGGCCGAGAAGATCTTGGCGTCGTCCAGCGCGGCGCGTTGTTCCGCGCTGGGATTCGCGCCCAGGGGCACTTGGGTGGGGAGGTCGATCGGGCGCGGGACCAGGGGGTCGAACGCGTAGGGGGAGACGAGGGTGGTCATCGTGAGGTCTCCTTCATCTGCCCGCGCAGCGTGAGGGTCTGGTCCACGAGTTCATCGATGAGCCGGGTGTCCCCTCCGGGGAGGGAGGTGTGGAGCACGCCGCCAATCTGCCGGGCGATCTGCTGGGGGACGGCTGCGGGGCCGCCGAGCGCCCCCGTGACGGCGCCGATCGTGGCGCCCACGGAATCGGTGTCCCAGCCCGTCATCACTCCGAGCGCCACGGAGCGGAGGTGGTCACCTCCGCCGGCTTCAAGGGCGAGCGCGATGGTGGCGGCGTTGTTGAGGACGTGGACCCAGTGGAGGTGGCCGTACGCCGCGTGGAGGCGGTCGAGGCCGCGCTCGATCACCGGTCCGGACTCGGCCCATGGCGTGGAGTTGAGCTCTGGCGCGATCTCACGGCCGATGGCACGCCCCGCTGTGATCGCCTGGGCAAGGC
>JAAZBW010000180.1 GCA_012513625.1 Actinomycetales bacterium
ATATCCGCCGGCCCGTCCAGGCGGAGCGGCTCCGGCTGCGCGCGAAGGTCAACCAGGCGGCACGCCGGTTGCTTGACGGCCACGATTTCGTGGAGATCGAGACCCCCACGCTCACGCGCTCCACCCCCGAGGGTGCGCGAGACTTCATCGTTCCCGCCCGGCTCTCGCCGGGGAACTGGTACGCGCTGCCGCAGTCCCCTCAGCTGTTCAAGCAGCTCCTCATGGTGGGCGGCATGGAGCGGTACTACCAGATCGCCCGCTGCTACCGGGACGAGGACTTCCGCGCGGACCGCCAGCCCGAGTTCACGCAGCTCGATGTGGAGATGAGCTTCGTGGAACAGGACGACGTGATTGCGGTGTCCGAGGAGGTGCTCTCCGAAATTTGGCACCTGATCGGCTACGAGATCCCGCTCCCGATCCCGCGGATGACCTACCGGGACGCGATGGAGAAGTACGGCACGGACAAGCCGGACCTCCGCTTCGGGCTCGAGCTCGTGGACCTCACCTCCTACTTTGCTGGCACCCCCTTCCGCGTGTTCCAGGCGGAACACGTGGGCGCCGTGGTGATGCCGGGCGGCGGGTCCCAGTCCCGTCGCACGTTCGACGCGTGGCAGGAGTGGGCGAAGCAGCGTGGGGCGCGCGGGCTCGCGTACGTGACCGTGGACGAGAACGGCGAACTCGGCGGACCGGTGGCCCGCAACATTTCCGAGGAGGAGAAGGCAGGCCTCGCCGCCGCCGTGGGCGCCGAGCCCGGCGACGCGATCTTCTTTGGTGCCGGCTCGGCCTCGGACGCGCGCTCCCTGCTCGGGGCGGCGCGCCTCGAGATCGGCCGCCGGGTGGGCCTGATCGACGAGAAGGCGTGGAGCTTCGTGTGGGTGGTGGACGCCCCGCTCTTCAAGCCCGTGTCCGAGGCGAAGGCCGAAGGGGACGTGGCCGTGGGCGGAGGTTCCTGGACCGCCGTGCACCACGCCTTCACCTCACCCAACCCAGACTGGATCGACCGGTTCGAGGAGTTCCCTGGCGAGGCGCTCGCCTATGCGTACGACATTGTGTGTAACGGCAACGAGATCGGCGGTGGTTCGATCCGAATCCACAGCCGGGACGTGCAGGAGCGCGTGTTCGGCGTGATGGGCCTGGACCCTGAGGAGGCGCAGGAGAAGTTCGGCTTCCTCCTCGACGCCTTCAAGTACGGCGCGCCGCCGCACGGCGGAATCGCCTTCGGCTGGGACCGGATCGTGGCGCTGCTCTCCCGCGCTGAGTCCATCCGCGACGTGATCGCCTTCCCGAAGTCCGGCGGCGGCTACGACCCGCTCACGGGCGCTCCCGCCGAGATCTCCATCCAGCAGCGCAGGGAGGCCGGAGTGGACGCCAAGCGGAAGGCCCCCCAAGCGGCACTTCCCGCTGATGCCGACGGCCCGGCTGACGGAACGGACAGCCTCGCCCCGAAGGAGTAGACCGTGCGCGACCTCGTCCTCACCGACGCCCGGGAACTGCGGCGCACCCTCCCGAAGGTCTTCCAACAGGACCGCTTCCTGCTCGCCAACTTCGCCCACCGCGAGGTGGCGATGCTCGTGACCAGCGGGCGCACCACCGTGTTGCGCGTCAACCGGCGGGGCAGCGCCGGAATTGTGGGCTACGGGGATATTGGCGCCGTCGTCGAACTGATCGAACGGAACGCTGAGCGGATCGGGCCGGTCGATCACGCCCTCCTGCCCTACGGCACCGAGGAGACGTGGCCGGGCCGCGTGGCCGCAGCCACCGGACTCGCCACCGCACCGCCGTGGGTGTGGCTGTTCTGCACCACGGCGCCCCCGCACCAGCCCGGAGAGGAAATGTGCCGGATCCTCCCACCCGAGGAACTGGGCGAGGTGGCCGAACTCCTCCGTGAGGCCAACCCCATCGCCATGTCCTCGCCGGAGGACGAATCCCTCGCCTGGTGGGGCTACCGGGACGAGCAGGGCGCCCTCCTGTCCGTGTGCGCCGTGGAGTTCCAGGAGGATCCGGGATGGCAGACCGGTTTCGGGCCACGCCCGGGGCAGGGGGTGCGCCTCTCGGGCTTCGGCACCCACCCGGACGCGCGCGGCCGGGGAATCGGGCGCGCCATGATGGCCGCCATGACCCGCTGGGGCGTGCGCGAGCACGGATTCGTGCACTACGGCGTGTGGATGGACAACGAGGACGCCGTCCGGCTCTACCGCCGCCTCGGCTACCAGGTCTCCGCCGAGATCCAGATGTACCGCCGCTGAGCGTCCCGCCCAGCACGGTGGGGTGCACGAGCAGGCATGCCCCACCACGCACGGCTGGCGTACCGCTAGGGCGTGGGCGAGCGTGAGTCGTAGGCGAGGAAGCCCGGCTGCGCCCGGGCGAGGACCAGCACCGCGATCACGCACGCCACGCCGCCCGCCATTGCGGCGATGGACTCGGTGGTGGCGGCGGCGAGGGCACCGAGGAGGAACTGGCCGAGGCGCGGACCGCCGGCAACCACCACGATGAAAATGCCCTGGAGCCGTCCGCGCATCGAATCGTCCGCGGAGGACTGGAGGATGGTGTTCCGAAAGACCATGGAGACGGTGTCGAAGGCGCCGGCGAAGGCGAGGGCACCGAAGCCCAGCCAGAGCGCCAGGTCGGAGCCAAGCATGCCACCCTCCGCGCCCGCCACCACCGCACCGAATGCGAGGATTGCGAGCCCCCATCCCGCCACGGCGGCCACCACGTAGCGGCCCTGGTGCACCACGCCGGTGGTACGTCCCGAAAAGAGCGCCGCCATCAGCGCCCCCGTGGCGGTTCCAGCGGTGAGTATGCCGACGGCCTCCGGACCCTGGCCGAAGGCCGCGATCGCCACTGCCGGCAGGAGCGCGAGCGGGTTCGCGAGGATCATGGCGCAGAAGTCCGTGAAGAAGGTCATCCGGAGGTTCGGACGGGTGGCGAGGTAGCGGAAACCCTCCGCCACCGAACGCAGGCCGGGCACACGTCGTCGGGGACCCACGGTGCCTGCTCCGGCGAACGGGCCACCGTCACCGGCCTGCCGGCCCGCTGAGGCAAGGCCCTCCTCCCGGGGCGGCTCCGGCGGGATCGGTGGCAGCCCGGCGAGGCCCCACAGCACGAACACGGTCATCACCACGTTGACCGCGTACGCCCACCCGAACCCGGCCACGCCCACCAGGACGCCCGCGAGCACAGGGCCCACCAGCATCGAGAGGCTCATCGCGAGCGAGGTGAGGGCGTTGGCGGCGGGGAGGTCCCGGGCCGGCAGGATGCGCGGATAGATGGCATTGCGGGCCGGGGACTCGATCCCGAACGCTGCCGTGTTGAGGGCCACCAGCAGGTAGATCACCCAGGTCTGCGTGTTCCCCAGCAGTGCCTGCGCCATGGTGAGGACGGCCGCCACCCACATGGCGATGGCGCCCCAGATGGCCACCTGCTTGCGGTCGAAGGCGTCCACGATCGCCCCGCCCCACAGGCCCATCACCACCAGCGGCAGGAAGCCCGCGATCCCGACGGTGCCCACGGCAAGCGAGGAGCCGGTTAGCTCGAAGACCTGCAGGCCCAGCGTGGTGGTGGTGAACATGGACCCCACGGCGGCGAGCGAGGTGCCGATGTACAGGCGCCGGTACGGACGCGAGGTACGCAGCGGCGTGATGTCGAGCAGGACTCCCACGCGGGCCAGCCTACGGCCGGTCCCGCGCAGGGTGGTCCGGCCTTCCTCAGCCCTCCGTGATCCCGAAGCGTTCGTGGAGGCGGCGCAGGGGGGCCGGGGCCCACCAGTTCCACTTGCCGAGTACGGTCATCGTGGCGGGCACAAGGAGCATGCGGACGAGGGTGGCGTCCACGAACACGGTGAGCGCGAGCGCGAAGCCCACCTCCTTGATCACGATCAGGTCCCCAAGGACCAGGCCCACGAACAGCAGCATCATGATCGCTGCGGCGGAGGTGATGATGCGACCGGACTTCTGCAGGCCACGCTCCACGGCCAGGTCGTTGTCACCGAGCAGGTCCCAGTACTCCTTGACCCGGGAGATGAGGAACACCTCGTAGTCCATGGCGAGGCCGAAGCCGAACGCCAGGGCGAACACGAGCACGATCACCTCGATCCCGCCCGAGGACTCGAAGTTCAGTGCTGACTCGAAGTAGCTCTCCTGGAACACGAAGATCGTGACTCCGATCGAGGCGGCGAGCGAGAGCACGTTCACGATCAGCGCCTTGAGGGGCACGATCACGGAGCCGGTCAGTAGGAACAACAGCACGAAGACGGCGGCGATCACCAGCAGCGCGAACCACGGGCCGCCGTCCATGAGGGCCTGGTTGAAGTCCTGCATCTGGGCGCCCGAGCCGCCCACCCAGTTGGCGAAGCCGGGATCGTGGTCCCGCAAATCGAGCACGTACTGGAGGGCGTCGGGGTGTTGGGAGTCGATCTCGAGCATCATGGAGATGAGGTACTCACCCTCGGACAACTGAGTCACGGGGTTCACGCGAGACACGAGCTCGTCATCCACCAGCTCGTCGGCCCACTCCTGCGCCTCCGCCATGGTTGTCTCGGTCACGATGAGAACATCCGGGATCTGCAGCAGCGGGAACCTGTCGGCCACCGTCTCGAGGTATTCGGACTGGTCCGATGCCTTCGGGATGTAGTCCAGCGGGTTGGAGCGCAGGTTCACGTTGAGGATCGGGTACGCCATCGCGAGCAGGATCGCGAACGAACCGAACATGACGAGCCACGGGAAGCGATGGACCCAACGGGCGAGGCGCGAGAAGAAGCCCTCCTCGCTCGAGACGTCGCCCACCGCGCGGAAGAGTCCGCCCAGCAACGGCAGGCGCGTGATGACGGACGGCCGGGTCATCCTCCGGCCCGCGAGCGCGAGGACGGCGGGAACGAGGGTGATTGCGGAGAAGACGGCGAACACCACCACGGCGGAGCCCGCCACCGCAACGGCGCGGATGAGCGGCGCGGCGATCACGAGGAGACCGCCCACCGAGATGGCGATGGTGAAGGCCGAGAACAGCACGGTCTTGCCCGCGGTTCCCACCGCGATCTCCATGGCGTTCACGATTGCGGGATCGTTGCGTCCCCGCCCGGACCTCTCGCGGTGGA
>JAAZBW010000181.1 GCA_012513625.1 Actinomycetales bacterium
CGCCCACCGTCACCCCGACCCGCCCACCGAGCACCGAACCCGCCGATCCGAACACCACCTCCGGCCTCCTCGGCTTCCTCTGGCTGATCTTCCTCGTCTTCCCGCTCGTGGCCCTCTGGACGGGTGACCGCCCACTTGGCTGGCAGCTCGGCGGCACGGCGCTCATCGCCCTTTTCGGGGTGGCCTACGTTGCGCTCTACCAGCGCAGCGAGAACCAGGACGAGGTCTGGGACCGGGTGGACGGTCGAGTCCTCCTCTACCTCGTCATCCTGCTGGTGCTCGGAATCGGGCTGATGGTCCTCGTGGGTTTCGGCGCGATTGGCATGGCGGCCTACCTGATCGCCGGCTCGATGTTTGGCCTCCCACTCCGCTGGGCGTGGGTGGCCGGCGGCGCGGTGCTCCTCGCCTCGGTGCTCACCATGGTGGCGCTCGGCGTGTTCGCGGACTGGGGCTTCATGAACGCCATCAACGGCACGGTCCTGTTCGGCACGGGTATTGCCCGCTTCTACGCGGACCGGGCCCGCGGCTACCAGGCCATGCAGCAGCAGAAGGCCGTGGTGGAGGAGCGGGAGCGCGTGGCACGCGACGTCCACGATGTGCTCGGCCACTCCCTCACCATCATCGCCCTCAAGACCGAGCTCGCCGAACGCCTCATCGACCTGGATCCGGAACGGGCCCGCACCGAACTGGTGGCCGCCAACGAACTCGCCCGCGCCGCGATCGGGGAGATCCGCGCCACCGTGGGCGGCCTCCGCGTCCGCCAACTGGGCGAGGAACTCGCCACCGCCACCGCCGCACTCGACGAAGCCGGGATCGCGGTCTCCCTCACCGGCGATCCACAGTCCGTTGACCCGCGCCACCGCATCCTCTTCGCGTGGGCCCTCCGCGAGGCCACCACCAACGTGCTGCGCCACTCCGGGGCGAGCCGGGTGGAGATCTCGCTCGGGCCCGTCCAGATTGGCATCATGGACGACGGCGTGGGGCTGGCCGGGCGAGCCGAAGGCCACGGTCTGCGGGGGTTACGCGAGCGGATCGAGGCCGCTGGGGGCACCCTCACCATTGCCGACGACGACGCCCACCTCCCGGTCCCGGCCCACCCCGGTCCACACTCGCCTGAGGGAGCGGACGCTGCGCCGTCGCCCGCGCGCGAGCCGCACTCGCCCCATGGAGCGGACGCTGCGCCGTCGCCCGTGGGCGGTCCGCACCCACCCCATGGAGCGGACGTGACAGCCCGCAAACCCCCGATCGCCGAAGGGTCGACTGGTGTCCCGCCGTCGAGGGGAACGTCCGTGCAGGTGACGATGTGATCCGGGTACTCCTCGCCGACGACCAGGCCCTCGTGCGCGGCGCCCTCGCCTCCCTGCTCGGGCTCGAGCCGGATATCGCGGTGGTGGCAGAGGTGGGCAGCGGCACGGAGGTGGTGGCGGCGGCCCGCGAGTCGGGGGCAGAGGTGTGCCTGCTGGACATCGAGATGCCCGGCATGGACGGGATCGCGGCGGCGGAGGCGCTGCGCCGGGAGCTGCCTGCCGTCCGCAGCCTGATCGTGACCACGTTCGGGCGTCCGGGCTACCTCCGCCGGGCGCTCGATGCGGGTGCGAGCGGCTTCGTGGTCAAGGACACGCCCGCCCGGGAGCTGGCGGAGGCGGTGCGCAGGGTGGCGGCCGGGCTGCGGGTGGTGGATCCGGACCTCGCCGCGCAGGCCCTTCTCGACGGCGCCTCCACCCTCACCGAGCGCGAGCGCGAGGTGCTGCGCGTGGCGGCCGGTGGTGGAACGGTGGCATCGATCGCCCGTGAGGTGCACCTCTCGGAGGGCACGGTGCGCAACCACCTCTCCGCGGCGATCGGGAAGACGGGCGCGGAGACCCGGGCAGAGGCCGCGCGGATCGCACGGGAGCGGGGTTGGTTGTAGTGCCGGAGCGGCACGCCGCCGCGGAGCGTCGGGCATGGTGGCGGCTCTCCGCCGAATACGAGGCGCAGCTGCCCCGGTTTGGGCGCACGGACGCCCTGCTCGCGCTCGCCGTGGCGGCGCTGTTCACGTTGCTCGTCGTCCTGAGCGGCCTCTGGTACAACTCCCGGGCCGAGTTCCCGAGCATCGAGGCCCGGACCCGGCTCGGCCTCGCCCAGCTGACTGTGCTGCTCGTGGTCCTCGGCGTGCTCGCGGCGCTGCGGAAACAGGACGCGCGCACCTTCGGCTTCTCCCGGACCCACCTGGGGAGATCCCTCCTCGTGGGCGCCGTGCTCGCCGCGCTGTTTCTTGGCGCCGCGCGCGCCATCGCGGTGGCGGACGGAACCGCCCCCGAGCTGACGGGTGGGATCCTCCCAAACCTCGTGACCTACTACCTCGCGATCGGGTTCACCGAGGAACTGGTGTGGCGCGGCTGGGTGACGCCGCGGCTGGAAGGTGCGTTCCGCCGTCGCTGGGTGGGGGTGGTGGTGGCAGGCGCGCTGTTCGGCCTCATGCACCTCCCCTTCACCTATCTGATGGATCCGCTGCCACTTGGGAAGTTCCTCGCCACGTACTGGTGGCGGGCGGCGATCCCGTTCGGATGGCACTTCGTGTTCTGGTACCTGTATGGCCGGTTCAGCTCGCTGGCCGCGCCCACCCTGTTCCACCTTGCGCTGAACCTCGCCGGAGACATGATGTAGCAGCTCCGGGGTGGCGGATGCCGCGGGCACTTCATGCCCCGGGGCGGCCCACATCCCGGGGCGGCCCACATCCCGGGGCGGCCCACATCCCGGGGCGGCTCACATCCCGGGGCGGCTCACACCCGGGTGCGGCTCAC
>JAAZBW010000182.1 GCA_012513625.1 Actinomycetales bacterium
CATCGACGGCGCGGAGGATGCGTGGCGGGTGGCCTGCGCTGCCGTCGCCCGCGGCGAGGATGTGGACGCCGAAGGCCTCGGCCGCGCGGTGGCCGGGGTGCACCTCGCCCTCGCACGCGAGCTCCCCACCGTCTCCGTCGACGACGCGGGGCGGGCTGCCGTCGTCGGGGCGTGGCGGCAACGGGCGCGCCTTGCGAACGCCGCGGTACCGGCCCTCGCCCAGTACCGAGAGCGGGTGGCACGGGTGTATGAGGCGGCCGAGCACGCAGCGTGGCCGGAACTGCAGCGAATCCATGGGGATCTCCACCTCGGGCAGGTGATGCTCGCTCGCCGGGGATGGATCCTGCTCGACTTCGAGGGCGAGCCCCTCCGGCCGCTGGCGGAGCGACGGCGGCCGGACCTCCCACTCCGGGACGTGGCGGGCATGCTGCGATCGTTCGATTACGCGGCCGGGGCGAACCCGGGGGAACGTGAGCTCGCGTGGACCGAGCGGCAACGCGAGAGCTTCCTCGACGGTTATGCCAAGGTGGCCCCCGACCCTCGCGGGAACGGTGACCTCCTCCGCGCGCTCGAATTGGACAAGGCGCTCTACGAGGCCAGGTACGAGGCGGGAAACAGGCCCGACTGGCTGGGTATCCCACTGCGTGGGATCGCCCGTCTCACAGCGCACGAAGGGTTGTGAAACGGCCCCGAAAATTGAGCTGCGCACGCCTCGCAAGGCGTGGGCGGGCGCCCAAGGAACGTGGGAGAGTAGGGAGTATGAGTGATGCCCACCCCGTCGAATCTTCTGTCCTCACCACTGTGGCGCGCGGACTGCACCACAACCCGCACGAGGTCCTCGGACCTCGCCCCTTCGATGGTGCGGTGACAGTCCGAACGCTGCGTCCGATGGCGGATGCCGTCGAGATCGTGACGCCGCACGCGGCCTACCCCGCCACGCACGAGTGCGATGGCATCTGGGTGGCCATCCTCGAGGGAGAGGATGTGCCGGACTACCGGATCAAGGTCACCTACGGGGATGTCTCATCCACCATGGATGATCCCTACCGGTTCCTGCCCACGCTGGGCGAGGTGGACCAGTACCTGATCGGTGAGGGCCGCCACGAGGAGCTGTGGAACGTGCTCGGCGCGCACCTGAAGACCTACCCCTCCATGATGGGCGAGGTCACGGGCGCCTCGTTCGCCGTGTGGGCACCGAACGCCCGCGCGGTCCGCGTGAAGGGTGACTTCAACTCGTGGAACGGCGTGGCCGGCTCCATGCGCTCGCTCGGCGCCTCCGGCGTGTGGGAGATCTTCGTGCCGGGTGCGGAGATCGGGCACCGCTACAAGTTCGAAATCGCCTCCCGAGACGGCTCGTGGCACGAGAAGGCGGACCCGTTGGCGCGGGCCACCGAGGTGCCGCCGTCCACCGCGTCCGTGATCACGGACACCCACTATGAGTGGGAGGACGAGAAGTGGCTCGAGAAGCGGGCGGAGACCAACCCGCACACGGGCCCCATGTCCGTCTACGAGGTGCACCTCTCCTCCTGGCGGCCGGGACTCTCCTACCGTGAACTCGCGGACGAACTCGTGGAGTACGTCTCCGATCTGGGCTTCACCCACGTGGAGCTCATGCCGGTGGCCGAGCACCCCTTCGGTGGATCCTGGGGCTACCAGGTCACCTCGTACTTTGCGCCCACCGCGCGGATGGGTGTTCCGGATGACTTCCGCTACCTCGTGGACAAGCTCCACCAGGCTGGCATCGGTGTAATCCTGGACTGGGTGCCCGCGCACTTCCCGAAGGACTCCTGG
>JAAZBW010000183.1 GCA_012513625.1 Actinomycetales bacterium
AACTCGGCGAGGACCCGGACAACACGGCGATCTTCGAGGAGTTCATGGACGGCGTGGGCGCGATGGCGATGGGCGCCACCACGTACCGCTGGCTCTTCGACGAACTGCAGCTCGGCCAGCATCCCGAGCGCTGGCTGGACGTGTACGGACAGCTCCCCACCTGGGTCTTCACGCACCACCCGCTGCCGGTGGTCCGGGGTGCGAATGTGAGGTTTGTGGCCGGCGAAGTCGCCGCGCACCACCCCGAAATGGTCCGCGCCGCCGCCGGGGCGAACGTGTGGATCGTGGGTGGCGGGCCGCTCGCGGCGCAGTTCGCGCAGGCCGGCCTCCTCGACGAGATCATCCTCTCCCTGGCCCCGGTCACCCTCGGCGCCGGCCGGCCTGTGATGCCGCTCCGCCTCGATTCCGGCGCCCTCCGCCTCGCGAGCGTGCAGACGGCGGGCGCGTTCGTGGCCCTGCGGTACGAGCTCGTGAAGGGCGCGACGGCGGAGCCCGGGTTGGTCCGGGACGGGGGCGCGGACGGGGGCGTAGGTGTGGGCGCGGGTGTGGACGATGGGCCGGACGGCGGGGGGAGCGGGTAGTGGCGGGTGTTGTCTCCGGCCTCGCGATGATGTGGATCATCATCGCGGTGGGTGTGGTGCTCGGGCGGTTCAAGATCCTTGGCGATCACGCCCAGGAGGTCCTCACCCGGCTCGTCTACTGGATCGCCAGCCCCTGCCTGCTGTTCTCCACCATCTCCAGCACGGACTTCCGCGAGATCATTGGCCCCGCTCTCGCGGTGGAGGCGATCAGCGCCGTGGGGACTGCGCTCACGTTCGTGGTGGTGGCGCTCGTGTTCCTGCGGGCAAACAAGGTGGAGACCACCGTGGGCGCGATGACCTCGTCCCTCTCGAACGCCGCCTACCTGGGCATCCCACTCGCCACCTACATCCTGGGCTCTGCCTCCCACGTGATCCCGGTGCTGATATTCCAGCTGGGACTCCTCACGCCCACGTTCTTCGTGCTCGTGGACCTGGTGGCTGCGGACCGCAAACCCAGCCTGATGGGCACCCTGAAGATGATCTTCACGAACCCCATGCTGGTCTCCTCGATGTTGGGCCTGCTCGCGAGCCTCGCGGGCCTCGTGGTGCCCGACACCCTGCTGACTCCGATCGAGGTACTCGCAGGCGCGGCGGTGCCGTGCATTCTCGTGAGCTTCGGCGTCTCGCTGCTGGAGACGGGCGTGAAGGGCTTCCGGCCGTTCGCCGGGAAGATCACCACCGCCACGGTGATGAAGCTGGCGGTGCAGCCGGCGTTCGCCTACCTCGCGGGACGCTTCCTGTTCGGGCTCGAGGGCTTTGACCTGTTCGCCGTCACCGCCATGGGTGGACTCCCCACCGCCCAGAACGCGTACCTCGCGGCGTTCCGGGCCGGCGCCGGAAACGAGCTTGCGCGCGGCACCGTGGTGGCCACCACCATCTTCGTGACGCCCACGCTGCTGCTGATCGCGGCCCTCCTCGGCTGATTCAGCGGGGCCGGTAGACGTTCCTCCTGTGGTCCACATGGAGTACGACCACCTCGCGCGCCTCTTCGTCGATCGTGGAGATGACGCGGTACGTGCCCCGTCGCGCCGACCAGGCGCCGGCGAGCTCGCTGCCGAGGCGTTTCCCCACCCGATGCGGGTTCTCAAGGAGTGCGCCGTTGATGAATTCAAGTACGGCGAAGGCAACGGGCTCTGGTAGTCGCTGCTCAATCATGCGGTCCGCAGGTTGCACCACGGCCAGCCGGTAGGCAGTCACGGTCGTGGGCGTAGCGCCAAGATGGCGTCGGTCCCGCGCACAACATCGCCCACCTCGTATGCCGCGAGTCCCTCGCGAATCTCGGCGAGGGCTGGGGGGTCGCTCAGGACGTCGAGCGTCTCCTCGAGCGATTCGAGGTCCTCCACGCTCATGATCACCGCCACCGGCTTTCCGTTGCGCGTGACGGTGACGCGCTCGTGCTCCTTCTCCACGGCGTCAATCACCTCACTGAAGTGATCGCGTACCTCACGCAACGGCTCAGTCCTCATGGCCACAATTGTGGTCCCTGTGACTGGCATCGGCAAGACATCGCTCACGCCGCCCACGGTAGGGCGGGCGCCGTGGTGTCCGCTCTGCCTCTCCACAGGCCGCGGGTGGCTGTGAGGCCCCGCGAAGCAATGTTGCGGATCCACCCAGTCATCGGATTGATCCGCGCCGCGTTCCGGACAGCTCAGTCGTGGGGGAGGGTGCCGATCAGGTGGCGGATCACCGCGGCGGAGCGGTGCGCCACCTCGGAGAGGGAGAACTGGAAGTCCGCGGACGCCTCGGGGCCGCAAAGGTCCGAGATCGCGCGCACGGAGATGAACGGCAGGTCGTGGAGGTGCGCCAGCTGGGCGAGCGCCGCTGATTCCATGTCCGCCGCGAGCGCCCCCGGGAAGGTGGCGCGCACGTGATCCACGGTGCGGGCGTCCACGAACGAGTTGCCGGAGACGATCTTCCCGGAGCGCACCCGTACTTCCTCCACCTCGGCGCCCATTGCGGTGCGCACCAGGTCCTTGTTGGCCTCGTACACCTCGGGCATCCCGGGGATCTGGCCGGGCGCGTACCCGAAGGCGGTGGCGTCCGCATCGGAGTAGGCGTAGGAGGTGCCCACCACCACGTCGCCGATGTAGATGCCCTGGGCGAGTCCGCCCGCGCTCCCCGCGGAGACCAGGTACTTGGGATTGAACTGGTCGATGGCGTGGGTGGCAGCGATCACCGCGTTCACGAGCCCCGCGCCCGCGAGGACCACGATCACATCCCGCTCGGCAAAGTCCACATGCCACGCCCTCCCGATGGGGAGCTCAACCTCAACGGGGCGGCTCGCGCCATCCAGGAAGGGACGCGCCTCCTCCTCCATCGCCGCGACTGCGACAACCTCGATCGTTTCGTTCATGCCATGACCTCCGACCATTCGTTCTTCTTCGCGAGGAATCTACGGGCCGCGTCTTTCGCTCCGGTTAGCGAGTGGGAGGCGCCCCAACCGCACTGCACCTCGTTCGCGGCCGGTACCTCCTCCAGTTCCAGTACGTCTGTGAGGGCGGCGGCCACGAGTTCGTGGATCTCCTCGTCCGGGCGCTCGCCGTGCACCATGAGGTAGAAGCCGGTCTGGCAGCCCATGGGGGAGAAGTCGAGCACGTAGTCCGCGTGATTGCGGAGCTTCTCCGCCACCGAGTGCTCGATCGAGTGGATGGTGGCCATCTCCAGGTGCTCCTGGTTGGGTTGCGTGAAACGCAGGTCGTACTTCACGAGTACGTCGCCGCCCGGGAGGGTCTTCCGGTCCGCCACCCGGATGTACGGCGCCTTCACTGCCCGGTGGTCCAGGTTGAAGGACTCCACGTTCATCTTCTCGGCCATGCCTCGAATGGTAGTCCGCCCCGACGGCCCGCGGGGGTCCACGTGGGTGTCAGCCCCGCTGCACGCCCGGCACGGGCCTCTCCTGGGCAGGAGCCGGCTCCTCTCCGGACAAGTAGCGTCTCTGTTTGTCCAGGGGGCCGTAGCTTCACAGCTTGTCCGTCCCACTGGTCACATGCGTCAACACCGGTATCGCCTGCCCCTACAAACAGTGTCGCTGTTTGTCCAGGAGCCGTTAGCTTCACAGCTTGTCCGCCGCGCTCGTCCGCA
>JAAZBW010000184.1 GCA_012513625.1 Actinomycetales bacterium
CCTCACCCTCGGCCGGAGCCTCCGCGCCCTCTGCAGGCGCCTCGCCCTCCACGGGGGCCTCGCCCTCTGCAGGCGCCTCGCCCTCCACGGGGGCCTCACCTTCCGCCGGAGCCTCGCCCTCCACCGGAGCCTCGCCCTCCGGCGCGGGCGGCGGCTCGGGGACGGGCACAGCGGCGAGGTCGAACACCCCGGTGCCCCCCGTGGCCACCATTCCCTCGTACGTGAGCGTCACCTGGTACACCCCGGGCTGAACCTCCGACCCCACCGGCGAGCAGCCCTCCTGCGAGCGCGTACCGTCCCACACCGTGCGACGCGTGGTCGTATCGCCGGGCGCCAGCAACAACAGGAAAGTGTCCGAAGAGCCACAATGCGCCGATGACCAGATCGGGTCCGTGCCCGAGACCACTGAGAACGCCACGTCGGTGGGGTTTGCGTTGATCGTGCAGTTCACGCCCGTGCTGTTCTCCACCGTCCACTGGAAGTCCACCGGACGACCCGCCTCTCCAGCCGTGGTCGCGAGCGTCCACGTGAGCCCCTCGGGCGCGCACGCCTCGGGCTGTTCCGTGGAGAACTCGGTGGGTGCGGCGGAGGCCGCCTCGGGGTCATCGTCGCCCGCGAGTTGCCCCGTGAACCAGCCGATCAGCCAGAGCACGCCCCACACCATCCCCGCGAGCACGGCGAGGACCAGCACCAGCGCGAGAATGCGACGGATTCCGTAGTTCGGCCCCGACGGCGGAGCCTTGGGTGGCACCGAACCCCCGCCCCCCGCCGCGCGCCCCTTCTCGCCAGTGCGGGTGCCGTTGCCAGCAGGAGGTGCGCCGGAAGCTCGGGCAGCCGCTGCTCCGCCGGACGTGCGGGCGGGTGCTCCGCCGGTGCGGGCTCGTGCGCCACCGGGCGTGCGGGCGGGTGCGCCACCCGACGTGTGGGTGCGCGCCCCACCGCTCCCCGCCGGGCGGGTGGAGCGGGATGTGGGCCGGCTGGATCCGGAACCGGGGCGCGCTGTGGGCATCATTCCTCCTGCCGACCCACGCTAGGCGCTGCCCCGCGAGCGTCAGCCCCGGCACGCCGGGCCCGCCGGAGTTTGCCGCACCCCACACCACGAGCCGAGAATGGCCGCGATGACTGACTGGCCAGCCGCCCACGCCACGCTCCTCCCCTGGTTCGCTGCCACGGCCCGCGACCTCCCCTGGCGACAGGACCGGGAACCGTGGGGCATCCTCGTCTCCGAGGTGATGGGCCAGCAAACCCCGATGGTGCGCGTGGTGCCGCGCTGGCTCGAGTGGATGGAACGCTGGCCCACGCCTGCCGCGCTCGCCGCCGCCGATCCGGCCGAGGTCCTCCGGGCGTGGGACCGGCTCGGCTACCCGCGCCGTGCGCTGAGCCTGCAACTAGCCGCCCAGCGGATCGTGGAACAGCACGACGGCGTGGTCCCCCCAGATCCCGAATCCCTTCTCTCGCTCCCGGGAGTGGGCACCTACACGGCAGCCGCCGTCCGCTCGTTCGCCTTCCGGGCACGTGACGCCGTACTGGACACCAACGTGCGCCGCGGGCTCACCCGGCTGCACGGGGAAGCCCGCCCGGGTGCCTCCATCACGCGTGGGGAGGCGGCGCGCGCAGAGTCCGCCCTACCGGAGGACCCGGAGGACGCCGCCACCTGGAATGAGGCCCTCATGGAGCTCGGGGCCACCGTGTGCGTCAAGAATCCCAGGTGCGGGAGTTGCCCCCTCGCAGACCTCTGCGCGTGGAGGGCAGCCGACTACCCCGAGTCCGAGCTTCCGGCCGCCCGCACCCAGGCGTGGGTCGGCACCGACCGGCAGGCCCGCGGACGCATCATGGCCCTCCTGCGGGCCACAGACGTGGAATGGGTGAGCGTGGACGAAGCCCTCGGAGTGGCCCGGGTGAGCTCCGACGTCGGGCAGGCGGAACGGGCACTCGCGGGACTCGCGGCCGACGGCCTCGTGACCGTGGCCGAGGCCGAGGCCGAGGCCAGGGTGAGACTCGGCGGCTGAGGCCCGCCCCTGTGCCGGCCGTGGCGCGGGATAGTCTGGGCGCGTGAACCCCCACCCCACCCAGGCCCTTCGGACCGCGCTGCTCTACTGCGCGGTCCCGGCCCTCGTGCTGGCGGTGCTGCAGGCTGCGGTGGCTGCGATGTCGGGCGCCTCTTCAGAGCGGGTGTGGCCTGGGATCGTGACCATGATGGTGGCGCAGGGCGTGCTCCTCGTGGCCACGGCGGCATGCGTGGTGGGACTGGTGCGCGTGGCGAGCGGAACGGACCCGCAGGAGGCGGCCCGCTCGAGCGCCGGCGCACTCACGCCCTTCCCCCTCATCCTGCTGGGGCTGCTTGCGGCCACAGTGGTGGCGTGGCTAGTGATGGAACCCGCCTCCGCGATCGGCGCGCTCGCTTTCGCACTCGTGGGAGCGCAGGCCTGGTTCGCCCTCCGGGCGGCCCGCCGGGTGCTGGAACGCTCGGCCGCCTAGAAGTTCCGCATCATCCGGGTGTTGCCGAGCGTGTTCGGCTTCACCCACGCGAGGTCGAGGAACTCCGCCACGCCGGTGTCATGGGACCGAAGCATGGCATTGAACACCTCCGGGCTGACCGCGGGCCCCTCTATGACCTCGAAGCCGTGGCGCGTGAAGAATTCCACCTCGAAGGTGAGGCAGAAGACCCGCTTCAGTCCATAAACATGGGCTCGTTCCAGGAGCGCTTCGAGGATCGCCCCGCCCACGCCGCGGCGGAGGTACTCCTCGCGCACCGCCAGGGTGCGCACCTCGGCGAGGTCCTCCCACATCACGTGGAGGGCGCCGCACCCCGCCACCACGGCCCGCCCCGTCTCCGGATCCGGTAGTTCGGCAACGAGGAACTCGGGGATCGCCTCGTAGTAGCCCACCAGGTCCTTCGGGATCAGCACGTTGCGTTCGTGATACGCCCACGGAGCCACGATGTCCCGGATCTCTGTCGCATCGCGAGGCAGTGCGGGGCGAACAATCATGCGGGATATCCTAGGGTCCAGCGAACCCAAGGAGCGACAGTGCCGTCAGCACGCCTGGACCCGGCCACCCGAAGCAGATCACTCGCGAACCTCGGACGGGAGGAGGTGGACATCCTCGTGGTGGGCGGGGGCGTGACCGGCGCCGGGATCGCGCTGGACGCGGCAACCCGCGGCCTCAGGACCGCCATCGTGGACGGCCAGGACTGGGGCGCCGGCACCTCCTCCCGCTCCTCCCGGCTCGTGCACGGCGGCCTGCGCTACCTGTATAACCTCGATTTCAGGCTGGTGGCCGAGTCCCTCCACGAGCGCGGCATCCTGCTCACCACCACGGCCCCCCACCTCGTGACCGCGCAGCCGTTCCTCTGGCCGCTGCGCACCCCCGTGATCGAGCGCGCCTACTCCGCTGTGGGTGTGGGGATGTATGACGCGCTCGGACTGATTGGCGCCCGCCGCCGCACCGTTCCCTTCCAGCACCACTACTCGCTCACGCGCACGAAGGAGGTCTTCCCGGACGCGCGTGAGGACGCCCTGGTCGGCTCGATCCGCTTCTTCGACGCCCGGGTGGACGACGCCCGGCTCGTCACCACCCTCATCCGCACCGCGGTCCGCTACGGCGCCCACGCCGTCTCGCACGCCGAGGTGACCGAGCTGCCACGGGACGCGACGGGTCGGGTGACGGGCGCCGTCGTCGTCGATCACCTGAGCGGCGAGCAGGTCGAGATCCGGGCCGGCCACGTGATCGGTGCCGTGGGGGTGTGGACTGAGCACCTTCAGGGACTCGCGGGGAGTGAGGGACCGCTGCACGTGCTCGCATCGAAGGGAATCCACCTCGTGGTGCCGCGGGACCGGATCCGCGGCAACGCGGGAATGTTCCTCCGTACGGAGAAGTCGGTGCTATTCATCATTCCGTGGCCGGACCACTGGGTGATCGGCACCACGGACACGCCGTGGTCGGAGGACCTGACGCACCCCGTGGCGAGTGCCCGGACGTGGACTACCTCCTCGAGCACGCCAACTCGGTGCTCTCCTCGGGGCTCACGAGCGAGGACGTGATCGGCGTGTACGCGGGGCTGCGGCCACTCCTGCAGCCACTCCGCGGGGAGCGCGCCTCCACCGC
>JAAZBW010000185.1 GCA_012513625.1 Actinomycetales bacterium
CTCCCGCCTCCCGCACTCCCGCACTCACGCACTTCCCCTCTCTCCCTTTCCGTGCCGTCCGTGCCTTCCGTGGTTCCATCCCGCTCCCTGCTCCATGCTCTGCGCTCCCTCCCGCACTCCCGCACTCACGCATTCCCGCACTCCCGCACTCCCTCCCGCCCTCCGTGCCTCCGTGGTGAACCCCGTCGGCTTGGCGTCGCTCGCGATCTCCCCCACTTCATCCTTCATCCTTAATCCTTTTGCCTTTCTCCCTCGCTCCCGCTGCCGCGGGCGGGACTGTCCCAAAGCGCGGGTCGGCCCGTTGCCGGCATCGATGCCCGCCCGTCCTCCGCTCGCCGCATTCCGCACGGGCGGACCCGCCTCCGGCGGGCGCGCCGGCACAGCCGTCACGGCCCGTGCCAAGAAGCGGCTCCCTCCGGCCGGTCGCCATGTCGTCTTCGCGCCCGACCTCCCCCCACGGGTCCGCCTTTGCCCCTCGCCGGATCGCCCGGTCCGGGTGAGGCGACCGGGCGAAGGGCAAGGGCGAGACCCTGAATACGGAAGGAGATCACATGGGCACGAAGAAGACATTGGCATTCCCGATTCCGGCCACGCGCCACCCGCTTCCATCGGGAGGCTCGCAGACTCGGTCAGTGCTAGACCCGTTTTGGGACCACACCGCAAGCCGCCACGCCCTGTCCCTCCCCCCCGAGGGGGCCCGGACCCGCATCCGCTTCACCTAACCACCACACCCCGCGCCCGTGCGGCTCGTACGCGGGCAGGAGTACACCATGCACACCCAGTCCACCCAATCCACGCTGTCCACTCCGTCCACCCCCACCATCCTCGCCGCCCATCGCTACGTTTCGTCCCACGCCCCCGCCCGCACCCGGCAAGACATCATCCGCCGCCTCAACGCCTACGCATTGAAAAACCCCGGCTGCCCCGCCGACGTCGTCGACGAATGCGCCATCGACATGGCCTACCTCATCCACAAGGAGCGCTGCATCCTCATCCCCGTTCCCGACCACAACGGCAACACTGCGGCCAACACCCGACTGGCGGAGGCCATCGCGCTCCACGCCCGATGCAGCCGCGTCGAGGTGCGCGACATCCTCACCCGCGCCGAGCCCGTCGAGAGCACCTGCGCGCGGCACCGTCACAAGCTAGGCCCGCTCCCCGTCGAGGCCCACCGCATCGTCACGAAGCCGCACCAGCCCTTCCACCTCGCGCCGATCTACTTCGTCGACAACGTCGCCACCAGCGGCAACACCCTCGCGGCCTGCGCCGCCGCCCTCCACGGCTTCGGCACCGGCCTCGTCTACGCCGACGCCTCCCGCTGAGCCCCGTACGGGCAGGCCCCCGTGCCTGCCCCCTCTCTCATTCCTGAGCGTCTTCCCGCTCCATGCTCCATGCTCTCTGCTCCCTGCTTCCCCGTACTCCGGCGGCACGTACGGCTCCGCCGGGTCGCTCCAGTCCACCGGCGCGAGGCACCCCGCGCACCCCGCCATTCCGGCCAGCGCCGCCGCGATCGCAACCCCGACCAGCGCCCCGGTCTTCCCTTTCCGTGCCTTCCGTGGTTCCTCCCTGCTCCTTGCTTTCCGCTTCGCGCTTCCCGCCTTCCGCGCCGCCTTCGCGAGCGCGCGGTACGCCCCGCCCAGCGACCGCACCCCCGCCCAGTACACCGCCGCCAGCACGCGGTTCGCGACCGCCCGCCGCATCACGAGCCAGAACAGGTCGTCCCCCGTCCGCCGCACTGCCGCCTCGCTCCACCCCCACGCTTGCGCCATCGCCTCCAGGTCCAGATACCACGCGTCGTGGAACAGCGCCCCCGCCATCACGCCCTTCGGCCAGTCCGGCACCCCGGTCGCCCCGTCGCACTCCCGGTACGCCCTCACGGTCAGACGCGATCCACCCCCCGTCGGCTCCACCCGGATCCGCCGCCCCTCGAACCCCGGCAGCCGCACCGCCACCTCCGGCAACACCCAATCCCCCCGCAGCTCGTACATCCCGCCCCCCCTTTTTTGCCTTCTTCCCCGCCCTCGTGTGTCCGCCCGCCTTTGTTTTCCGTTGCTCCGAACAACGTC
>JAAZBW010000186.1 GCA_012513625.1 Actinomycetales bacterium
ACCCGGCCAATCTCCACCAGGGCTGGATCGCCCGGAAGGACGCCGCCGCGGTGCCCGTCGCAATCGATCTCGACGAGGGCCGGGCTTGCCACGCCGGCCTCTCCGCAGAATGCCGCGAGGGCCTCCGCCTGCGCGAGGCTGTCCAGCAGGACCGTCATGGCCACGCCCCGATCCACGAGGGCCCGCACGCGCGCCAGCTTGTGCGGGTCGATCCCCACGGCGTAGAGGACGTCCGTCCAGCCGGCGTCGGCGAACCGCTCGGCCTCCGCCAGGGTGGACACGGTGATGGGGCCCGTGCCGCCGCCGTAGGCGCGGGTTGCCACCTCCACGGCCTTCGCCGTCTTCACGTGCAGTCGCAGCGGCACCCCACGCTGGTCGAGGTGTGCGCGCAGGCGCGCAATGTTGGCGTCCACCCGGTCGAGGTCGAGCGCGAGGAAGGGGGTCCCGGGATCGCGGAGGCTGGTCATGCGCGCGCCTGCTGACCGGCCGTGTCCGGGGAGCCCTGACCTGCGGCGGCAAGGAGCGCGCGCGCGAGCGAGAGGTCCTGGAGGGCGAAGCCGGAACTGTCGAAGACCGTGACCTCCTGATCGGTGCCGCGCCCCGGAGCGGTGCCGCGGAGCACGTCCCCGAGCGGGGTCACCGTGGTGGAGGCCGGCACGAGCCGGAACTCGCCGATCGTGCGGCTCTGCTCCTCGATGTCACAGAACAGCCGCGTGTGCTCGGAGGAGTACAACTCCACCGGCAGTTCCTGTTTGCCGGAGCCGTCCGCACCCATCGCGGAGATGTGGGTGCCGGGCCGCACCCAGTCCGCCTCCATGAGGGCCGAGGTGGACGTGGTGGCTGTGGAGATCACGTCCGCATTCTCCACGGCGTCGCGAACCGGCACGACCCTCACGGCAATCCCGAGCTTCTCCGCGAGCCGCCGTGCGAGGTCCGCCGCCCTCTCTGGGTTCCGCCCCGCAACGAGGACGGTCTCGATCGGCCGCACCCGCACCACCGCGGCGGCCTCGTAGAACGCCTGGTTGCCCGTGCCCAGCACGGCGAGGGTGCTCGCGTCCGGACGGGCGAGGGTCTGAACTGCGAGGGCGTCCGCCGCGGCCGTGCGGTACGCGTTCGCGGCCGCCGCCTCCACCACGGCGGAGATCCGCCCCGTCCGGGGATCCAACAGGATGACGGAGGACCCGTGCCTCGTGAGTCCGAGCTCCTCGTTCCCCGGCCAGTAGGAACCGATCTTCACTCCCACCGAGCCTGCCGTGCTCCCGGACTTCAACGTGAACCGCTCGCCCTCCCGGGCCCCGTAGCCGATCACCACGGGAAACGTGCGGCCGGCTGCCGTGAACGCCTCCCGTGCGGCCCCCAGCGCCACCTCCTCGGTGACGAGCCGGCTTGTCTCGGCCTCATTCAGAAACTGCATCCGCGGTGGTCTCCCTCAGTGCTCGTAGGTGGTTGTAGTAGCCGGCGCGCGAGATGCCGAGCCTGGCGGCCACGACTCCCGCGGCCCCCCGCCTCTCGAAGACGCCGACCTCCTCGAGGTCCTGCATCACCTGCAGCCGCGCCTCGCGGTCGAACGCGCGGGCGGGAATGCCCGCCGCACGTTCGCGTTGCGCCACGATCCGATCCGTGACCGTGGTCAGGTCCGCGTGGAAATCCGTGATCGGGGCGGCAGTCTCGCCGTTCCGGGCGCCGATGATGTCAGAGAGCGCCTCGGCCGCTCGCCCCAGCGCGGTGACGTCCACGTTGATGCAGAGTGCGCCGAACAGGGCGCCGTCGTCCTCGAACAACGGGATTGTGGTGCTCTTCACCAGCGTGCCGTCCGGGGTCCGGGTCACGTAGTTGAGCTCGGTGGCGGCGGCGTCACCCGCCTGCATCACGCGCCTCCCGATGGGGCTCATGCCATCGCCCACCTCGCGGCCCGTCACGTCTCCGGCGACTGCCACCACCGAGCGCTCGGGATCGCGGTAATCGTGGAGCACCACCTCGCAGGTACGGCCGAACGTGGCTGCGAGCGGCTCCACGAGTTCCCGCACCGTGCGGAGCACGCGCTCCGCGGACCCGCCCGTCACCGCCGGGCCTCGGCGATCAACTCGGCCACCGTCGTCGGCGCCTTGAGTCCGGACCCGCTGAGCAGGACCACGGTCTCCTCCGCGCTGTCGATCACCCCGGTGGAGGCGAGCGTGGTGAGGGCGGCGACGGCGGAGGCGCTCGTGGGTTCGATGAACAGGCCGCTCGAACATGCCGTGTCCAGGGCCCGCACGATCTCCTGCTCGGGGACCGCCACGGTGCCGCCATGGCTCTCGCGGAGGGCCGCGATCATCTGGGGCAGCCGGAGGGGCCGGGCGATGGCCGTGCCCTCCGCCACGGTGGGAGCCACCTGGCGCTCCACCGGCTGGTCCGTGCCGGCGCGGAAGCTCGCATCCACGGGAGAGCAGTTGAGGGGCTGGGAGGCGAACAGGCGGGGCATCCGCGTGATCTGGCCAGCGGTGAGGAGCTCACGGAAACCGAGCCAGCACCCCAGCAGGCTGCTACCGGCGCCCACGGGCACGATCACGTTGTCTGGCGCGCGGAAGCCGAGGTCCTCCCAGAGTTCGTAGGCGAGGGTCTTGGTGCCCTGCAGGAAGAACGGCTGCCAGTTGTGGCTCGCGTAGAAGGCCTCTCCGCCGGACTGCCGGATCGCCGCGTTCTGGGATTCCACGCGCGGCCCCTCCACGAGTTCCACCTCGGCACCGTAGGCACGCACCTGGGCGATCTTCGCTGGGGAGGTGGTGGCGGGTGCGAAGATCCGCACCCGCATGCCGCCCGCGGCGCCGTATCCAGCCACGGAGGAGCCGCCGTTGCCGGAGGAGTCCTCGAGCACGTGGGCGATGCCGCGATCGCGCAGGTAGGAGAGCATCACGCTCGAGCCGCGATCCTTGAAGCTGCCGGTGGGATTCAGGAAGTCCAGCTTGAAGGAGACACTGCCCAGGCCCGTCCACTCCTTTTCCAGGAGCGGAGTCCGCCCCTCCTCGAGCGAGATCGGATCGGCGAACTCCACCGGAAGTGCTGCCCGGTAGCGCCAGAGGGAGCCCTCGGCCGAGTCGATCTCCGCGCGGGCCATACCGGGGCCCGGGTCGATCCAGAGCGGGCGGTGTGAAGCCGAACGCCAGCGGGGTTCCTCGAGGGGGTACTCGGTGTGGTCCACGGGGTCCAGGTACACGGCCATGGACCCATGGTAGACGATGACTGTCCAAGTGTAGACAGGGTGTCCATGCGGTGGTGTCAGGCCGGGTGCGGGTAGTCGATCGTGAGGAGGGAATCGTCGGGGACGCCGCGCAGGCGTGCCTCGTCCACCTCGTCCACAGTTACCGAGCGTGCGTGCTGCGGGCGCACGTCCCAGTCCTGCGGACTCCAGGCGCGCAGTATGGCAAGGCGGGCCACATGGGGGGAGATTTCCGGAAGCTCCCGGATCCACGCGAGCAGAGCCTGTGCGTTCGTCTCGTCATCACGCAGCGGATCGTCCCGAAGCCCCACGAGCCCATCGCAGTCGCACATGTTGCGGGTGAGGGTGAAGTGCGCGGCGCTCCGCCTAACCCGCCCGGAGGCGATCCTGAACTCCGTGGGCTGGGGTTCCACGCCGAGCCGTTCCGTGGTGGCGGCACGGAACTCGTCCGTGGACGCCGCCTGATTGACGGCCCAGATGACGGTGGCACACATGGCGTCCAGTGTGACAGCGCGCAGCGTTGACGCCGACTGTGCGCCGCAGGTCAGACACCTCCCCGTCAGGTGCCCTTGACGTTCACGATCTGGCGCAGCTCGTGGCGCGTGCGAACCAGCGTGGCCGCATCCTCCATCACCACATCGATCGGCTTGTAGGCCGCCGGGATCTCATCCACCCACGCCCTACCGGGGCGGTAGACGATCCCCGTCATCGCAGAATCCAGATCGGCGGCCGTGAACCGCCGCCGCGCCTCGGTCCTGCTGAGGGCGCGCCCCGCGCCGTGCGGCGCGGAGTTGAGCGCGAGTTCGTTCCCGAGGCCCTCCACCACGTAGGAGCGGGCGCCCATCGAGCCGGGGATCAGGCCCGCCCGGCCCCGCGAGGCATCGATCGCGCCCTTGCGGGTGAGCCACACTCTGCGGCCCTCAATCTCCACCTGCTCGGTGTAGTTGTGATGGCAGTTGATCCGCTCCTGCTCTCCCACATCCGGATCGCCCACGAAATCGGCGAGCGCCCACGCGAACCGGTCCATCATCTCCTCACGGTTCAACAGCGCGAAGTGCTGCGCCCATCGCAGCTCCCGCAGGTACGCATCGAACTCCCGGGTGCCCTCCCGCAGGTACGAGTGATCCGTGTGTTCCAGCCTGACGCGCTCGCGCGCGCACTGTTCCTTGGCGGCACGGATGTGGATTCGCGCGATCTGATTCCCCACGCCCCGCGAGCCGGAGTGGAGGAACATCCACACGCGGTCCTCCTCATCCAGGCACAGCTCGATGAAATGGTTGCCGCCACCGAGCGATCCCAGCTGCACCCGCCAGCGCGGCGAGTGGGAGAGGTCCACCGAATCCCTCTCCTCCCACTCCTCCAGCTCCGCAATCCGTGCGGCGGTGAACGGGAAGCGGTCCGTGCGCTTGTTGTAGTTGCCGGGGGAGAGGGGGATCGCGTGCTCGATCGTGTCCCGGAGCCGCACCAGGTCCCGTTTCCCCAGGTCCGACGACGTGAACCGCGTACGTGCCGCGATCATGCCGCAGCCGATATCCACGCCCACGGCGGCGGGAAGCACCACCCCCACCGTGGGGATGACGGTCCCGATGGCGGAGCTCAGCCCCGCGTGCGCGTCCGGCATGAGTGCGAGGTGCGGATGGATGAACGGCAGTCCTCCGAGCGAGACGGCCTGATCGCGGGCCGTGTCATCCAGCATCGACGCCCACGAGAGTACCTTCGGCGAGAGTTGCACGGGAAGGGTGGTGGGGGCGGTCACGAGGGCCTCCTCAGGTGGCGAGCGGTCCCAACCATTCTCACCCGGCGTGCGGAATCGTGCCGTCATCCAGCCCCACCTCGGCAGCCGCCTCCCACCACGCAGCCCCGCGCCATCCCAGGCCGCGTGCTGCACGACGTCAGGCCGCCCGGAGCACCGGGATCGGGCCCACGCTGATGTCCACCACCTCGGACATGTTCGCCACGAACACGCCCACCACCTCCGTGCCGCCGGCGGTGAACTGCGTGGCCGCCGTGTCCCGCCAGCGGCGGAGCACGTGCGGCGCGATCCACCTCTCGCTTCCGAACGCCACGATCGCCTTGGGAATGCCGAGCTGCGCGAGGTGACGCAGGGTCCGCTCCCGCTCGGGGTCCGGGCAGCGCCAGTCCACCCCTCCGATCACGATCGGCCCCACGTCCCGAGGTACGATCCCGTCCTCGCCTGCTGGGATCAGGAGGAGCGAATCGGCGGCCCGATCCGTTTCCCGGAAGAAGAGGTCCACCAGATCAGGGGCAAGCCCCGGCGTGGTGATGGGCAGTGTGATGAAGTTCTTGGGCAGGTCCTCGAATGTCATGGCCCCATGCTGCCGGAGCCCCCGCCCCGCTGCGCCGGTTCTCCACAGGGCGCCAACGTCCACGCCGCTTCCACGTGACCGCATGGTGTGCCTGGCCACGCCACCTTCGCGTGGTCCGACGACGGGTGGTCGCCTCGGCGTCGTGCCCTCACCCGCGTCTGTGGACAGAACTGTCAGCGTTCCCGGAGCGACTTCCCGTCCTCGAGCACGCGCTCGGACTCGTTCGGGAAGAGGAAGCGGTACGTGGCACCCGCGATCGCCGCGCCCACAAGTGGGGCCACGATGAACGCCCACACCTGGCCGAGCGCCTCGCCCCCCGCGAACCACGCCACGCCGAGCGAGCGCGCGGGGTTCACGGAGGTGTTGGAGATCGGGATTGAGACGAGGTGGATGAGCGTGAGCGAGAGGCCGATCGCGATGGGGGCGAAGCCGGCCGGGGCGCGGCCGTCCGTGGCGCCGAGGATCACGTAGAGGAAGATCGCGGTGAGCACGATCTCCGCCACGAGCACCGCCATCAGGGAGTAGCCGTCCGGGGAGCGCTCGGCGTAGCCGTTGGTGGCGAAACCACTGGCCACGGCGTCGAAGCCCTCCCGGCCGGAGGCGATGAGGTACAGCACCGCACCGGCCACGGAGGCGCCCACCACCTGGATGAGCATGTAGGGGCCCACGGCCTTGCCCTCCACGCGGCCCGCGAGGAAGGCGCCGAGGGTGACGGCGGGGTTGAAGTGCCCACCGGAGATGTGGCCCACGGCGTAGGCCATGGCGAGCACGGTCAGGCCGAAGGCGAGGGAGACGCCCACGAAGCCGATGCCCATGTTGACGCCCGCCTCCGTGTCCATGACCTGGGCGGCGAAGATGGCGGAGCCGGCTCCGCCGAAGACGAGGACGAAGGTGCCGAGGAACTCTGCGAAGAGCCGCACCGCGAACTTGGAGTGCATGTGTCCGTTCCTTCTGAGAGGTGACTGGGAGTCGCGCCGGTCATCGGCAGGTCCTGCCGGAAGGGC
>JAAZBW010000187.1 GCA_012513625.1 Actinomycetales bacterium
GGACCCGCCACCGAACGGCGATGGCCAGGAGAACCCGGACCTCACGTATCGCGCGTGGGATGGCGATCCGGGCACATGGTGGCGTTCGCGCTCCTACGGGAGTCCCACGTATGGGATGAAATCCGGCGTGGGGATCGACGTGGTGCTGCAGGAGCCCGCTCTGGTGAGTGAGGTGGTGCTGTACCTCAACGGCGAGGGTGGGCACGTGCAGGTGCTCGGAGATCCGGGCACGGTGCTCTCCGAGGACCGGCTGATCCTCGGAGAGGCGGACATGGGCCGCGAGACCGTGATCACCTTCCCGGAGCCCGTGGAGATGACGAATGTGGTGCTGTGGTTCACCGCCCTACCGGTGGCGGACTCGGATGGGAAGAACCGGGTGGAGCTCACAGAACTGGCGGTTCGCTGAGCGGGGTGGAATACCCCACAGGCCGGGGACGTTCCACCGCATGGACAAGTTCTTGTGAAGGAAGGTCGAATGACAACCCACGACGTGATCATCATTGGCTCCGGACCGGCGGGCTACACCGCCGCGGTCTACACGGCACGCGCAGGCCTGAATCCTGTGGTGTTCGCCGGCTCGATCACCGCCGGGGGTGCCCTCATGAACACCACCGATGTGGAGAACTTCCCCGGTTTCCCGGACGGCGTGATGGGCCCAGACCTGATGGCCAAGATGCAGGAGCAGGCCGAGAGGTTCGGGGCGGACGTCCGCTACGAGGACGTGGTGGCGGTGGACCTGAACGGTGCCGTCAAGACCGTGACCACGGACGATGACGAGACGTTCGAGGCAAAGACCGTGATCCTCGCGCTCGGATCGGAGTACCGCAAGCTCGGCATCAGCTCTGAGGAGCAGTACTCCGGCCGCGGCGTCTCCTACTGCGCCACCTGCGATGGGTTCTTCTTCCGGGACCAGCACATCGCCGTGGTGGGCGGGGGCGACTCCGCCATGGAGGAGGCCACGTTCCTCTCCCGGTTCGGCTCCAAGGTGACGGTGGTGCACCGTCGGGAGGAGCTGCGCGCCTCTCGGATCATGGCCGAGCGGGCCATGGCCGATCCCAAGATCGAGTTCGCCTGGAACTCCGAGGTGGCGGAGGTACTCGGTGAGGAGGGCGGCAAGATGACCGGCCTCATGCTGCGGGACACCGTCACCGGTGAGACTCGCGAGCTGGACGCCACCGGCCTGTTCATCGCGATCGGCCACCTGCCGCGCACTGGACTCGTGCAGGACCAGGTCAACCTCGACGCCGACGGTTACGTTCTCGTGGACCACCCGTCCACGCGCACCAACGTCCCCGGGGTGTTCGCCTGCGGTGACGTGGTGGACCACACCTACCGCCAGGCCATCACCGCAGCCGGCACCGGCTGCGCCGCGGCTCTCGACGCGGAGAAGTACCTCGCCGCCCTCGGCGACGAGTCCGCCCAGCCCGTGGGCGCCGCGGACGAGGACGCGGTGGCGGCACAGGCGGATGCTGCCGTCGCTGCCGTGGCCACGGACGCCCCGGTGGGCGCGGACGCACCGGTGGGTGCCCGCTAACCAACCGGATCCCGTGCCGAGGCACGGTTCCCATGTCCAGGGGGGCCACACCATCCAGAGCCGGCGGCCCCGCCGCGCGGCATCCAGACCCGCCACCCACACCCAGCGGCCCTGCCGCCCGGAATCCAGACCCCGCCACCCACACCCAGCGGCCCCGCCGCCCGACGAAAGCGAGAACTCCATGACCACACTGGTAGTCACCGACGCCACCTTCGAGGACGAGGTCCTCAACTCCGAACTCCCCGTGCTGGTGGACTTCTGGGCAGAGTGGTGCCCGCCATGCAAGATGATGAGCCCGATCGTGGACGAGATCGGCGAGGAGATGGGCGACCGCCTCAAGGTGGTCAAGCTGGACACGGACGCCAACCCGCAGACCTCGATGAAGTACGGCATCGTCTCCATCCCCACGTTCAACGTCTACCTGGGTGGTGAACTGGTGAAATCGATCGTGGGCGGGCGTCCCAAGAAGAAGTTCGTCAAGGAGATCGAGGGCGCGCTGGCGTAGCCGCTCCAGCACCGGCGTAGCCGCTCCAGCACCGGCGTAGCCGCTCCAGCACCGGCGTAGCCGCTCCAGCACCGGCGGCTCTCGTTCCGACGAGAACGGCAGTTGCTGTGGCCTCGCCGCGCCCCGCCGCTCTCAGCGATGACAATGCGGTTTGCCACCGAGACATACGCTCCGAAGGCCCTCGAGTGCGTCATTCTCGATGGCAAACCGCATTGCCATGGTTGGTGCTCGTACATCTTGGGTGTGATCTCCAGGATGCCGAGCACACGAGCGCCACCCCACTCTGCTGCTGGCGGGGGGAGTGGCACTCAGGCTGCTAGCGCCGGCTGCAGGCCAGAGCCCACGAGCAAATGGAATCGCGGACTCGCCGCCACCAGCACCGCAAGACCGAAGATCTTGATGAGCGCCTTCCGCAGGGCCTCTGGGCTCACCACATCAGCCCACATGAGGTGGACGACCCGAACCCCCTCGGCCTGTAGGTGATCGTCGCGGCGTTTGTCGCCCATCAGCTTCTGGTGGGCGTCGTCGCCCTTGTACTTCATGGCACCGTCGAACTCGATCGCCACGTTGAACTCGCGAATCCACAGGTCGAGGAAGTAGTGGCTACCGTCCCTTTGCACTTCTTGTTGAAGTACGGGGCGCGGCAGCCCAAACGCCCCCAGCCCCCAACGGACCAGCGACTCGCCCGGCGATTCCGAGAACGGATCCGCCCACGCGATGACCTCGCGAGCTCGCGCCGAACCCCTGCTGCCAGGAATGGCCTTGAGGCGGACTGCGAGGCGGCTCCTCAGAGCATCCATTCGCTGAAGGGTCCGCTGCCTCTCAAACTTCCACGCCGCAGTGATCCGTGCACACGCCGCATCTATCGGAACGAGCGAGAGTCGGGCGGGTCGCAGTCGTGCAAAGTCAACGATCAGCCGCTCAATCGAGCACACACGAATCCCGTGAATCGTCTCGACGTCAGCCTCCGGCACTGTGAAGCCATGGCGGTGCACGGCGTGACCGAGACGCTCGTTGCGCGAACCCTCGGCAAGCTTCGGAATCGTGGGAAGCTCAGTCTTCCGCGTGTTTCCTTTGGGGAGGTTAGCCATATGAAGGTCGAGCTCGTTTTCCAGCAGCGGCAGTTCGTGGAGGATGGCCGCGCTCTCGAGCACGAACACCGCCCCGGGATAACGCCGCTGCGCCCATACGATGCGGGCGAGTGAAACCATCGTCTGGAGCTCCCACTTCGACCACGTCGGATCCTCCTGCAGGTAGGCCCCTCGCGCGATACGGAGCAGGTCTTCCCTCTGCGCCAAAGCTGTGCTGGATGCGCTGCTCGCCTCGGGATCAACCACGATCAGACGTTCGTCTACTTCTGCGATGTGCTCTTCACTGACTGTCATGACCGCACCTTGCTCCCGGCGCGGGGGCTTCGCACTTTCCGACCGGCTATCTGTGGAGAACTACGCGCGATGGACCCTGTGGAGCGCAGTTCTCCTGCGGCTCCCGGCCAACCGGCAGGCGTCCGCGCCGGAACACCGCCACGCCGGGCATCCGCAGCAGGCGTCCGCGCCGGAACACCGCCGCGCCGCCCCTCTGGGCGATGACAATGCGGTTTGCCACCGAGACATACGCCCTGAAGGCCCTCGACTGCGTCATTCTCGATGGCAATACGCATTGCCGTGAGTTTGACGCTCCCGCCGGCCGCACCTGAGCGTGGCGCGCCCGGCGGAGGTGAGCGTGGCGCGCCCGGCGGAGGTGGGCGTGGCGCACCCGGCGGAGGTGGCCTCGCCACCGCCCCTCCGCGGCCCGGCCCACGGCCCACTCCCCGTTTGGTGGCAGACTTGGGGCACGGCGCCGCTCCCCCGGCGCCCGGCAACCGGCGGCCCGCTCCCGGCGCGGCCGCGTTGCCAGCACCATCGAGGAGAACGGCACCGTGAGCACCACGCCCCCGCACGGCACCACACGCGGCACCAGGCTCGACCCCTGGCTCGATCTCTACGCGGATCGCGCAAACGGGATGCGAGCTTCGGAGGTACGTTCCCTCTTCGCCGTGGCCTCCCGCCCGGAGGTGGTCTCGCTGGCCGGCGGCATGCCGAATATCGATTCCCTGCCGCTCGATTTCCTTGCCGACCTCTCGGCGCGCATCATGCGGGACAACGGCCCGAAGGCCCTGCAGTACGGCTCCGGCCAGGGCGAGATCTTCATGCGCGAGCAGATCGTGGATGTCATGAAGTATGACGGGATCCGCGCCCATCCGGATGACGTGGTCATTACCACCGGCTCCCAGCAGGCACTCGACCTTGTCACGGAGATCTTCATCAACCCCGGGGACATCATCGTGGCCGAGGCTCCCTCCTACGTGGGCGCCCTGGGAGTTTTCCGCGCCTACGAGGCCGAGGTGGTGCACGTGCCCCTCGATGACCACGGCCTGATCCCCGAGGAACTGGACCGCACCCTCACGGAGCTCCGCGCCCAGAACCGCCCGGTGAAGTTCCTGTACACGGTGCCGAACTACCACAACCCCGCCGGCGTCACCCTCTCCGAGGAGCGCCGCCCGCGGATCGTGGAGATCTGCAAACGCCACCACGTCCTCATCCTCGAGGACAACCCGTACGGCCTCCTGGGCTTCGACCAGGACCCCCTGCCCGCGCTCAAGTCCTACGATCCGGACCAGACCATCTACCTTGGCTCGTTCTCCAAGATGTTCGGCCCCGGCTACCGGATCGGCTGGGCCGCCGCCCCCCACGCGGTGCGGGAGAAGCTCGTGCTCGCCCAGGAGTCCGCGGTCCTCTGCCCCAGCATGTGGGGCCAGATGATGATGACCGAGTACCTCACTACCTATGACTGGTACACGCAGGTCAAGTCCTTCCGCGGCGAGTACCGCGCCCGCGGCGAGGCCATGCTCGGCGCGCTCGCCGAGTACCTTCCCGAGTGCCAGTGGACCACGCCGGACGGCGGCTTCTACACCTGGGTCACCCTCCCGCCCGGCGTGGATGCGAAGGCGATGCTGCCGCGCGCCGTCACGAACCTCGTGGCCTACGTCTCCGGCACCGCCTTCTACTACGACGGCCGCGGTGGCGATCACATGCGCCTCTCCTTCTGCTACCCGCCCCCCGAGCGCATCCGCGAGGGCGTCCGCCGCCTCGCCCGCACCGTCCACGCCGAGATGGAGCTCGTGGAGATGCTCGGCACCAATCGCACGGACCGCCCGCTCGGCACCGTCCAGGCCCCTTCCCCGGACCAGGTCTAGGAGAACCATGACGCACGACGACGTATCGCCCCTCGACCCCTCCGGCGCCCCCAAGAGCGAGGGCCGGGACCACCCCGAGGTCTGGGAGTCGGCCTTCACGGCCGCCTCCCGTCAGGCGGAAGCCTCACCCGACGTCGAGGCCCCCGTTGGCCCGGAAGGTGCGCCTGAGATGCAGGCCGGGCCCGACGTCGTCGCGAATGCTGGCACCGAGGCCGCGCCGGAGGGCGAGGGTGACGGCCCCCGAAGGGTGGCCATCATTGCGGGCGGGTTGGGCCACGAGCGGGACATCTCGATCCGCTCGGGGCGGCGCTCGGCGCAGGTGCTGCGCGATCAGGGCTTCGAGGTGACGGTGTGGGACCTCGATCAGAACCTCACCCAGAAGCTGCTCGAATGGCAGCCGGACGTGGTGTGGCCGCTGGTCCACGGCTCGCACGGCGAGGACGGGTCGCTGCAGGACTTCGTCTCGCTCCTGGGGTTCCCGTGTGTGGGGGCGGACGGCTCGGGCGCGCGGCTCGCCTCGCACAAGGCCACGGCCAAGGCGCTGGTGGCGAATGCGGGGCTTGCCACGCCGTCGTGGATCACGCTCTCGCAGGCGTTGTTCCGGCAGGTAGGTGCGCCCCACATCCTGGGGGCCGTGCTGGATGGGATCGGCCTGCCGCTCGTGGTGAAGCCCGCCGATGGCGGCAGCGCCCTCGGCGTCACCGTGGTGCGGGACGCGGCGGACCTCCCGGCCGCCATGGTGAGCTGCTTCGCGTACTCGCAGGAGGCGCTGGTGGAGCACTTCGTGGCGGGCACGGAGGTCTCGGCATCTGTGGTGGCGCTGGACGGCCCCGGTTCTGCCCGTGCGCTCCAGCTGGTGGAGGTGGACTCGGACGGCGGTTACGATTTTGACGCCCGCTACAACCCCGGACGCGCGGAGTTCTTTGTGCCGGCGCGGCTCGATGCGGAGACCGCGGCGCGGGTCTCCCGTACGGCGGAGCACGTGCACACGCTCTTCGGGCTTGGGGAGTTCTCTCGCACGGACTTCATCGTGGACCCGGATGGCACGCCCTGGGTGCTGGACATCAACGTGGCGCCCGGCATGACCGAGACCTCCCTGTTCCCGCAGGCTGCGGCCCAGGCGGGACCGGAAATCTATGCGGCGATCGTGCGCGCGGCCGCCGGCGCGGCGGAGGACGCCGGGTCCGAGGCCGAGGACGACGCGGCCTTCGCCGCCGGAGTGGCGGGGGTGGCGGGCGCGACCGGTTGGCCTCTGGCGGCCCGAGGCCCTGTGGTGGGTGTGGCGGCGTCCGTGGACGACGACGCCCGCAAGCGCCCCCTCGGCATCCTCGGCGGAGGTGGATCGGCGCCGCTCAACGTGGATGCGCTCGTGAGCGAGATGCTCGCCGAGGAGCCGCACGTGATCGTGGACCCGGAGGTGGTCCGCGGAGCGGACATGCCGGACACCGAGCTCGAGGCCTGCTCGAACTGTGGCGCGCACAAGACCCACAAACTGCTCTGGGGCCTGCCCGGGGCGGACGCGCAGGCGCTCGCGGAACGGGAACCGGTGATCTTCGCCGGCTGCCTGGTGCCGGGTGCGCCGCCGTGGCCGGATCGGCAGTGCGTGCAGTGCGGCCGTCGCTGGCGGTCCGGGGAGCCGGAGGTGGCCGGCGGGTCCGGAGGCGCGGACGCGAGTGGCAGGGCCGGCGAGGGGACTGACGGGGAGTAGGCGCGTGCTCACTCCTGGAGCGCGGATCGCGCTCGTCAACAGTTCGAACGCGTGCCCGCCGCACGAGCAGGCGCTCGTGCCGGAGCTGGTGCGGTACCTCGAGGGCCTCGGGCTCACGGTTGACCTCTCGCCGTTCGTGATGCCGCGGTATGCGGCGGACTTCCGCTCGGAGGAGGGCCCGCGTCCGTGGGACTGGGCGCACGCGGGGAGCGACCGCGAGCGCGCCTCGGCCCTCATGCGGGCCTTCGCGGATCCAGGCATCAAGGCGGTGTTCGACATCTCCGGCGGAGACCTCGCCAACGGCGTCCTGCACCACCTCGACTGGGACGTGATCCGCGCCAACCCGAAGCCGTACGCCGGCTACTCGGACCTCTCCACGCACCTCGGCGCGTTCCTCGCCGAGACCGGCCGCCCCCAGATCTACTGGAGAATCCTCAGCCTCGGCGGCACCCCCGGCAGCGGGATCGGCGACGGCGGCACCTCCTCCCACGGCGGGTCCGGTTCAGGCGACGGCGGCACCTCCTCCCCGGACGGGTCCCGTTCGCGCCGGGTGGGCAGCTGGGGCGCAGGCTACGGCGACGCGCGCACCCGCTTCGAGCAAACCTTCCTCAACGGAGACTCCCACTCCCCCGCCGACTGTGTGCCCAAAGTTCCCACCGGCCCGCTCTTCGAGCTCGACGACGTCCACTTCATCCGCGGCAGCTCCATGTCCGGCCCCCTTGTGGGCGGTAACCTCCGCTGCACCCTCAAACTCGCAGGTACGCGCTGGTTCCCCGAGCTGGACGGCGCCATCCTGGCGATCGAGTCGGAGAGCAACCCCGCCCCGCTCATCACCACGCTGCTCACCCAGTACCGGGATCTCGGCGCCTTCGAACGGTGCGCAGGGCTGCTGATCGGCCAGCACAACCACCTCACCGCGCACTACGGGCCGCACGCGATCGAGCAGATCCTCGACTCGATCGTGGACACGGACATCCCCGTCGCCCGCACCGAGCAGTTCGGCCACCGTCACGATTCCCGCGCCCTCCTCATCGGCGCCAACTACGAACTCGATGCCCGCTCCGCCGTCGCCGCACCCACGCGCACATAGCGGCAGGTGCGGCACGGGTGGGCTGAAGGTTCAAAGCCACCTGACGACTGGCGCGCGGCGGCAGGTGCGGCAAGGGCGTGGGCGGAGGATGCCAAGCCGCCGGACCCAGGCGGCAGGTGGGCAGGTAACGCAAGCCGCGCCCCGTCGTCGTCGATACGGGCCCGACGACGCAGAGGTACGGTGGTGCGCATGCTCGCCGCCGGATCCCGGATCGCCCTCACTGCCTGCTCGCACGGCCTGCTCCCGCGCGGGCGCGCGAAGGTGGAGGGGCTGGTCGAATACCTGGACGATCTTGGGATCGAGGTCACCCTCTCTCCCGCGCTGTACCTGCCGCCACAGCGCCACGGGCACTTCGAGGAGGGCATCTCCGCCTCCCGGGGCCGGACCCTCCGCACGCACAACCCCGCGCACAGCGCGCCGGACCCGGTGCGGGCGCGGATCCTGAATGAGTTCTTTGCGGACCCGTCGGTGGACGCGATCTTCGACGTCTCTGGCGGCGCCATCGCGAACGGGGTGCTGCCGTACCTGGACTGGGACGTGATCCGGGAGAATCCGAAGCCGTTCGTGGGCTATTCGGACCTCTCCACGGTGGTGAATGCGATCCACACGCAGACGGGCCGCACCACGTACCTGTGGCAGATCCTGGCGCTGGGTTCGGATGAGTCGGCGTGGGAGCCGAACGTGGTGGAGCGCTACGGGGA
>JAAZBW010000188.1 GCA_012513625.1 Actinomycetales bacterium
ACGGGCCACACCGAGACCATCCTCGGACGGCGGCGCTACCTGCCGGACCTGAACTCGGACAACCGCCAGCGTCGCGAGCTCGCCGAGCGGATCGCCCTCAACTCGCCCATTCAGGGCAGCGCTGCGGACATCATCAAGCTGGCGATGATCCACGTGGACGCGCGCCTCGCTCGTGAGGGACTGCGGAGCCGCATGCTGCTGCAGATCCACGATGAACTGCTCCTCGAGGTCGCCGCCGGCGAACTCGAGGCGGTCACCACGCTGCTGCGGGAGGAGATGGCGGGGGCGATCACGCTCTCCGTGCCCCTCGACGTCTCGGTGGGTGTGGGAGCGAACTGGCGTGAGGCCGGGCACTAGTCGGCGCGTTCACTCCGCGCTGAGACGATGAGGGTGCCCGGCACATAGGGCGCCCTTTCACGGCTCCACGAGCCCCACACGTGCTCGTTCCCCTCCACCCACTCCGGCTCGAGCACGCGCTCGATCCGGAACCCCGCCGCCACGAGTCCCCCCACGAGGGCGGCGAGGGTGTGCTGGAACTCGGCATAGGCGAGGCCCCCCTCGTCGGTCTCGAGATACGGTTCGCGGTCGAAGTACGGGCGCACCACGCGCAGGTGCGACGGCGCGGGATCGTCCGCAAACACCCATCGCATCGGGTGGGAGGTGGAGAACACCCAGCGACCGCCCGGACGCAGCACGCGCGCCACCTCCAAGAAGATCCGCTCCGGATCGGGCACGAACGGGATTGCCCCGAACGCGGTAAACGCCGTATCGAAGGATGCGTCCTCGAACGGCAACCGCCGCGCGTCCGCCTCCAGGAGCGTGACCGCGAGCCCTGCCTGCTCCACCGCGGCGCGCCCGGCCGCGAGCATGCCGGGGGAGATGTCGATGCCGGTGGCATTCCCGCCATGGGCGGCGATCCAGCGCGAGCCCTGCGCGGCTCCGCACCCCACCTCGAGCACGTCGCGGCCGTCCACCTTGCCGAGGAGGCCCGCGAGGTCCTCCGTGAGCCCCTCCGGGCACCAGAGCAGCTGCTCCTCGCCGAGTGTGCCGCCGTGCTCCGCCAGGTACTCCTCCGTGTACCCGGTCCAGAATCGGGCGTTGGCGCGGGCGAAATCATCGGCGGGACCGGGCATCATGGGAGGATCCTGTCACCGAACCGCCCCGCCGGACGTGACGAATGCCGCGCGGCCCATGTTTGCTGCCGCTTGGTGGCAGTAGTAGGCTCGCCTCTCGGCGACGCGTGCGCTCGCCTAAACCTGTCCATTTTCTATGAAGTCCGCATCGGAGCCCCTACTACATGACCATCACCACGCCCAGCCAGGCGAACGTCCCCCAGGTCACCGTCAATGACATCGGGACCGACGAGGAAATCCTCGCGGCCGTCGACGAGACCATCAAGTACTTCAACGATGGGGACATCGTCGAGGGAACCGTCGTCAAAGTCGATCACGACGAGGTCCTCCTCGATATCGGCTACAAGACCGAGGGTGTCATCCTCTCCCGTGAACTTTCGATCAAACACGATGTCGACCCGGATGAGGTCGTCACCGTGGGTGATCGCATCGAGGCGCTCGTCCTCCAGAAGGAGGACAAGGAAGGCCGTCTCCTCCTGTCCAAGAAGCGCGCCCAGTACGAGCGCGCCT